>NZ_BAAADA010000116.1:0-87619 GCF_039522005.1 Alkalibacterium indicireducens | reverse complement strand
GTAGGCAAAAACCAAAAGTCAAGTAATAAGCATAAAAATGTGAAAAAATTTAAAAAAAGAAAATAAGTGGAGGGAAAACTCAAAAGAGAAAACCCTAAATCCACTTATATAGAGCATCTATAGTTTCCTAGGTGTCTCTAGTATACTAGGGAGGATAGATTCATGACGTCGAAGCCAAAATATTTGACCATAAAAAATGAAATCAAAGAGCGTATTCAAAAAGGCGATTATCAGGTAGGAGAGAAAATTCCTTCTGAGGCTGTTCTTAGAGCGGAGTATAATGTAAGCCGTCACACAGTCAGACAATCGATTGCTGAACTGGTAAGTACAGGTTACCTCGTTAAACAGCAGGGATCAGGAACCTTTGTAAGTGATCAGTACAAAACACAGCTGACAAGTAACGGAAAAAAGAAAATTGGTGTCATCACGACTTACATATCTGATTACATTTTTCCTTCGATCATAAGAGGAATAGAGGAAGAGCTGTCGCGCTGCAATTATTCTCTGATGCTTTCAAGTACGCGCAACAATGTGGATAATGAAAAGTTGAGTCTTGACAGTATGCTGAGTCAACAGGTCGATGGTTTGATCATTGAGCCGACAAAAAGTAACCTGATGAATCCGAATCTGAATTACTATTTGAGTCTTTCTGAAAAGAACACACCTCTCATCATGGTGAATGCTTCTTATGAAGAGCTTGATCTGCCACTTGTAGCAGTAGATGATGTTAAAGCTGGTAGAATTGCGACTGAACATCTGATCGAGCTCGGGCATACGTCCATTGGCATGATCACCAAGACAGATGACATTCAAGGAAAAAACAGACTGAAAGGTTATTTAAAGGCTCTTCATCAAGCCCATTTGAGTTTCAAGAGTGATCACATTTTAAGATATGACACTGAAAGCAAACCTTTTTTGGCTGAAAAGATTAGCAAAATGCTTGAAGGCGATGAGTTGCCTACTGCATTTGTTGTCTATAATGATGAAATTGCTGTTGAACTCATCAAGGTCATGAGCCGACTCGGCAAATCTTGTCCGGGAGATTTTTCAGTGGTCAGCCACGATGACAGTTTCTACAGTACGGCTCTGCCTACGGTGAAACTGACTACAGTTGGTCACCCGAAAGAAGAGCTCGGTAAAGCAGCCGCCAGATGGATCATTAACGCAATCGAAGAAGGCGACAGTAATCAGCAGTCGATTATATTCGAACCGGAACTGGTTGTCAGAAATTCAACAAGAAAACTAACAGACTGAACATTAAATCCATTTAAACACAAGACATGTCTATATGACAAAAAAAAGTTTAGAGGAAGGCTCTTTGAACTTTTTTTTGTATTTACAAGGAGGATATTATGATTAAGAAGCCAGTGCCTCATCCAATTATTCCATTAGATTATCCGGATCCCGATATTATTCGAGTAGGGGATCGGTATTATATGGTATCTACTACTATGCACTTCTTTCCTGGCGGAGAACTGCTCACGTCCACTGACTTAGTCCATTGGTCACACCATTCCTATATTTATGACCGTCTGGACAGTACTCCAGCACAGCAGTTAAAAGATGGGGAGAATATTTACGGCAAAGGGATGTGGGCAGCCACACTGCGTTATCACCTGGGAACATTTTACGTGCTGTTTGCTGCCAATGATACTAAACAAACCTATCTGTACAGGACTGACAATATTAATGGGCCATGGACGAAACAAACTGTTAAAGGGTTTTACCACGATGCCTCACTTCTGTTTGATGATGATGACCGTAAATATATTGTTTATGGAAATACAGATATCAGGGTAACAGAATTGAATGACGAGCTGACCGGGCCAAAAAATGATGGGATAAGTAAGATTATCGTGTCGGAACCCAATCCTGTCCTGGGATATGAAGGATCGCATATATACAAAATCGACGGGAAGTATTTCCTGTTCCTGATCAGTTCACTTCCAGACCAGTGGTTTAGAGTGCAGTCCTGTTTTGTTTCTGATCGAATAGATGGGCCTTACACCGGTGACATTATACTTGAAGACGATTCAGGATTTTCAGGACAAGGAGTGGCTCAGGGCGGTATTGTCGATACGCCGGAAGGAAACTGGTATATGATGCTGTTTCAGGATATGGGTGCAGCAGGGAGGATGCCGGTTCTCGTCCCTTTAAACTGGAAAGATGGACTTCCTGTAGTCAGTGACAAAAATAAAATACCAGAATCCTTCAGCTACCCGATAAGACAGCCTGTCAATGTCGATAAGATGGTATCGAGTGACGAGTTTAAAGTGAAGCAGGAAAATGGTTACGGTCTACAGCACTGGTGGCAGTTCAATCACGAACCAGATCAAGAAAGTTTCAGTTTAAATACTGATGAAGGCTATTATGAAATCAGCCACAAACAGAAAGTCAAAGACTTGATGGAAGCTGTAAACACATTGACCCAGAGAATGACTTTTCCTTACTGCCGAGCTAGTGTCAGGGTGGATTTTAAAGGATTGAATGATGGGGACCTTGCTGGTATCAGTGCATTTCAGGGCGACTATGGCTTTATAGCAGTCACAAAAGGAGATGGTCACTATCAGCTTCTGGTCAGAACATCAGAAAGTGATTCAAAGGATATGAGTAATAAGGGAGATACAGATAGATCAGAAAAAGAATGGGTAAGAATCAGTCTGACTGAAGAGCACGTTGACCTTATGATTGAGGCTGATTTCAGAAATGGCAGGGATGTCGCGTCGTTCTATTATCGTTCACGAGAAGTGGATCAATTTAAAAAAGTCGGACCTGATCATCAGCTTTTTTTCAAACTCGACCATTTCACCGGATGCCGATTCGGTCTGTTCAGCTTTGCAACAGAAAAAACTGGTGGTTATGCCCGTTTCAAGTCGTTCATTTATTCTACATTAAATAGCTGAGAAAAGTCTTAATAATTTCTAGTGCACCTCTTGACCGTACATCTTATGCTGTGTTATAGTGAAAACAAGTTAAACATACGTACAACTGTAACGAGTTTAACTTTAATCTAAGTGAACCCATAAAAATTGAAGTCATTATCATTCTCAGCTAAGATGATAAAAGATTTCAGTTTTTTTATTTAGCTAGGAGCTGATAATGTCAGTCATTTAACGAATGAAGTGAAAGCGTTATAATTGATAAAATGATTGAAGCGATAAATAGGATAACGGAGGAAATTACGACACCACATAAGAATAGAACATGGATGCTCGGTCTAACGATATGCGGAGGACTGCTTCTGACTGCGTGTAATAATGAAGGCGCTAACGACCAGGCTGAAGGGGGAGATTGCAGAAGATGATATCGGTTCGGTTGGTGCGATGGAAGATTTTGAATTTGGTGACACCTTTGTGGCTACCGAACCGCTTGATATTGAAATTCTTTACAGAGATATTCCGGACTACCCGGTAGATAACGACTGGCTGTTTTTCGAGCATCTGGAAGAAGAACACAATGTCTTCTATGATATTATCAGTGTACCGTTGTCGGACTTCGAGGAGAGACGATCAGTTACAGTGGCAGCAGGAGATATGCCTGACTATGCGACGGATACCTGGCCTGGAGATGAAGGCGATTTCACATCATCCGGAGTAATTCTGCCGATTTCAGACTACGTACATCTTATGCCCCATTTCCAGCAGAGAATTGAAGACTGGGAACTTGAACAGCAGATCGACAACCTGCGTCAGCTGGATGGTAGTTACTATGTGCTGCCCGGTTTAAATGAAAATGTTCACTTTGACTTCAGCCTGAAGTACAATCGTACCGTGTTCGAGGAGTATGGTCTGGAAGAACCAGAAACGTGGGATGAGCTGCGTGATGCCTTGGTTGTATTACGAGATGAAACAGGAACTGAACCAATGACCTTATGGTGGCAGGGAGATGCTCTGTTCAACTTCTCAGGTGCATCCTTTGATACTGTAGGAGGCTGGGGCTTTGGCGGAGGTGTAATCTTCGACGAGGATGCAGATGAATTCGTCTACGCTCCTCAGCAGCAGGGTTACCGTGACATGATCGAATACTTTGCCGGACTCCATGAAGACGGCCTGCTGGATCAGGAAGCCTTCACTCAGGATGGCGACATGGCAAATAATAAACTGACGAATCTTGAAGCTTTTGTCAGTTCCGGACAGGCAGGAACAATGAGTGAAGTCAATAATGGTCTGACAGAAGCGCATGGCGAAGGTGAATACGAATTTGTCCGTATGCCGTTACTTGAAGGACCAGCAGGACCACAAGTAGCCGGAGGACAACTGGTCAGTGGAATCATGCTGAATGCCGACGTAGCTGAACGAGATGACTTCCTTGCCGTCCTTCAGTATATCGACTGGCTGTACTACAGTGATGAAGGAACGGAATATGCGCAATGGGGTGTAGAAGGCGAAACCTTTGAAAGAACCGATGAAGTGGCTGGTGGATACCGACCGGTTGATGGCATCGGATTCGAACAGTTCAATACTGATGCAGATGAAGATCTTCAGGCAGACTATGGATTTGGTAATGTAGCCTTTGCATTTGCTGGTCCAGCTGAAATCCGTCAGTCTATCATGAATGAAAATGAGATGGAGTATCAGGAGCGCATGAACGAAGAAAGAGAACTGATCGAAGAGGATCCGATTTACCCTATGTCTGCAGCAGATCAGGAGCAGGCAGCATTGATGTCTACACCACTTCAGGATACGGTCAATCAGTATACCTTGAGGTTCATTACGGGTCAATACTCAATGGATCGCTGGGATGAGTTTATGGATGACCTGGAAAACCAGAATGTCGAGGGCTATCTTGACTTGGTAAACGATGCATACAGGGACTTCCAGGAAACGCTGGAAGAAGTAGAGTAAGATATCGTATTGTGACTATTTTAACTCGTACTATAAGATGGCTAGTATATTACTCTAGCCATCTTATTTACATAAAAGAAAGGTAAAGTTAATCTCAAAGTCAATTTAAGGAAGCGTTTTAAAATAGATTGACATGTCCGTACCTATAGGGTTATACTGACTAATATATGAGATACGAAATGACTGAAAAGTAGGAGGCAAGTGATGCTTGAAGATTTAAAGAAGAAAGTATATGAAGCAAATATGGCATTACCCAAGTACGATCTGGTCGTATTTACATGGGGAAATGTCAGTGGTGTGGATCGGGAAAAAGAATTAGTAGTCATCAAGCCCAGTGGGGTAGCATACGATGACCTGTCTCCTGATAAAATGGTTGTTGTTGATTATGAAGGAAATGTCGTAGAAGGTGACTTGAAGCCTTCGAGTGATACGGCGACTCATTTAGAGTTATATAAAGCGTTTAAAGATATCGGTGGCGTCGTGCATACGCATTCGCCATGGGCTGTCAGTTTTGCGCAGGCAGGCATTGATATTCTAGCTGCTGGCACAACACATGCGGATTATTTCTACGGAGATATCCCAGTTACGCGAGCAATGAAGGAAGATGAAATCGTTACAGATTACGAAAAGCAGACAGGTTCAGTTATTATTGAAACGTTTGAAGAAAGAACGATCGATCCAAATCAGATACCAGGTGTCCTGGTGAATGATCACGGGCCATTTACCTGGGGGACATCACCGGATAATGCGGTTCATAATTCCGTTGTACTGGAAAAAGTTGCAGAAATGACGTATCACGGATTGATGCTTAATGACCGCAGTTCACGAATGGATCAGTCGCTTCTGGATAAGCATTATTTAAGAAAACATGGTAAAAACGCATATTATGGTCAGTAAAATTAGTAGGATGAGGGACGTGTCAAAATGTTAAAAACGAATAGTAAAGAGTTCTGGTTTGTAGTTGGAAGTCAGCATTTATATGGACCAGAAGCATTGGATGAAGTGAAAGCGCATGCGGAAGAAATGGTTGACAGTCTGAACAAAAACGCAGATTTCGCTTTTCCTTTAGTATTTAAATCATTAGTTACTACAGCTGATGAAATTAGAGAAGTCATGAAAGAAGTGAACTACCGGGATGAAGTGGCAGGTGTTATTACTTGGATGCACACTTTTTCTCCGGCAAAAATGTGGATTCCTGGAACAAAACTCTTACAGAAACCACTGCTGCATTTATCTACACAGTACAATAAGGAAGTGCCATGGCAGTCTATCGACATGGATTTCATGAATCTGAATCAGAGTGCACATGGAGACCGCGAGTACGGCTTTATTAATGCACGTCTTAAAAAGAACAATAAAGTGGTTATCGGTCACTACGAAGACAGTGAAGTCCACGAAGAAATCAATAACTGGATGCGTTCAGCAGCAGGTTATGTGGCATCTCAGAACATCAAAGTTGCTCGTTTCGGTGATAACATGCGAAATGTAGCGGTGACTGAAGGAGATAAAGTTGAAGCCGCGATCCAGTTTGGATGGACGGTTGATTATTATGGTATCGGTGATCTAGTTGCAGAGATGGATAAAGTGTCTGATGAAGACATTCAGAACACTTATGACGAATGTGCATCTCTTTATGACATGGATCCAGGAAATAATGATCCTGATTTTTATGAATCGCATGTAAAAGAGCAGATTAAAATTGAGATTGCCCTCAGACGTTTCCTTGAAGCAGGAGGCTATACTGCATTTACAACGAATTTTGAAGATCTCCACGGGATGAAGCAGCTGCCAGGGATGGCTGTTCAGCGTCTGAATGCGGAAGGGTACGGATTTGCAGGAGAAGGCGACTGGAAAACTGCGGCACTTGACCGTTTAGTAAAGGTAATGGCTGACAATCAGTCTACTGGATTCATGGAAGACTACACATATAATTTTGCAAAAGGAAATGAGTACATTGTCCAGTCGCACATGCTTGAAGTGGATCCGACTTTTGCTGAAACTAAGCCTAGAGTTGTTGTCAATCCACTTGGTATCGGGGACAAGGAAGACCCCGCTCGCTTAGTTTTTGATGGAAAAGCTGGAGATGGCTTTGCCGTTTCAATGCTTGATCTGGGGACACATTACCGACTGATGGTCAATACATTTGAAGCAGTAACTCCTGAAGAAGAAGCACCTAATCTTCCAGTTGCACGTGTCATCTGGAAACCGAATCCGGACTTCAAGACAAGCATCAAAAAATGGATCGAAGCTGGTGGCGGGCATCACACGGTTGCAACGCTGGCTTTAGACAAAGAAGTGATTCTGGACTGGGCAAAAATGGTCGATCTGGAAACAGTTCTGATCGATTAGCTTTCGAAATAACTCTGAACATGAAACTGGAATGCTAGGGTGACCACTTAGTGTTTCAGTTTTTTTCTGTTTTCAAATAAGCATAAAAGTTATAATATATTAAAATAGCATAAAGAAGACGAAAACAAGTTATCAAATTTAATATTCACTATGACAAAGGTAGACCGAACAATTAAATAACAAAATAAATCAGAAATAACTTGACCGTACCAATTTGATATGGTAAATTTTACTTACAAATTACAGATGTGTTAAACATAGAAGGAAACATATTTTTTTTATAGCTTGTTGAAAGCGCACACATGACTGTTGTGTTAGACTTCATCACTGTTACATAATTATATGGATCCAGCTGTTTGATGTCATCTAATTGAAAAAAGAGGAGGAAAATAAATGAGTAAGAAAAAGTTACTTATGATGGGCCTGACACTTAGTGGGGGCTTACTGATGGCTGCCTGCAACAATGGAGGCACAGTGAATGAAGAAGGACAGGCGTCGGAAAATGGAGAAGAAACGATTGACATCGGTACAGTCGGTGCAATGGATGATTTCAACGTAGGGGACACATTCGTAGCAACAGAACCATTGGATATCAGTATTCTGTACAGAGATTTGTCAGCGTATCCATATGATCCGGACTGGCGTTTCTTTGAAGTTCTAGAAGATGAACATAACGTCTTTTACGATGCAGTTGCTGTTCCATTATCAGACTTTGAAGAGAGACGTTCAGTTACGATCGCTGCTGGCGATATGCCTGACTACGTTACAGACTCATGGCCTGGTGTGGAGAATGAATTCGTAGCATCTGGAGCAATTCTACCGATTTCGGATTATGTTGAATACATGCCACACTTCCAGGATCGCGTGGAGAAATGGGGACTTCAGGAAGAACTGGATAACCTGAGATACCTTGATGGTAAGTATTATGTGCTGCCAGGAATTCACGAAAATGTCCATTTTGACTTTAGTCTGAAGTACAACAAAACTGTATTTGATGAGTATGGCATTGAAGAACCTACATCTTGGGACGAACTGAGATCAGCACTTGAAATCCTGAGAGATGAGACAGGCACAATGCCAATGACTCTTTGGTGGCAAGGAAATGCAACATTCCTGTTTGCCGGTCCGTCATTTGACACAGTTGGTGGATGGGGATTCGGAGATGGTGCGATGTACGACGAAGAGACAAATCAGTTTGTCTACGCACCAATGCAAGATGGTTACCGCGACATGATTGAATACTTTGCTGGACTTGTAGAGGACGGTCTGCTGACTCCTGAAGCATTTACTCAAGACGGCGAGCGTACACGTAATCAGCTTGTCAATAACGAAGCTTTCGTCAGTTCAGGACAGGCGCTTACTATGGCAGATGTCAATGAAGGCCTTGCTGACAGAGGCGACGACAATGAACAGGAATTTGTAAGAATGCCAATGCTTGACGGCCCGGCTGGACCTAAAGTAGGCGGAAGCCGTCTGGTCAGTGGAGTCATGTTTAATAACAATGTAGCTGAAAGAGACGATTTACTGGCATTACTGCAATATGTCGACTGGCTGTACTACAGCGATGAAGGAAATGAATTCGCTCAGTGGGGTATTGAAGGCGAGACATACGAGAAAACTGACGAAGTTGCCGGTGGCTACCGTCCACTTGATGGCATCTCTTATGAAACCTTCAACC
The DNA here is from genome assembly GCF_039522005.1 of Alkalibacterium indicireducens. Lineage (NCBI taxonomy): Bacteria > Bacillati > Bacillota > Bacilli > Lactobacillales > Carnobacteriaceae > Alkalibacterium > Alkalibacterium indicireducens. The sequence continues at coordinate 78,748 of NZ_BAAADA010000116.1, read as the reverse complement.
CAGGTGCACCAGAAAGTCTGCAGGAAGATTATGGATTCGGTAACGTTGCCTTTGCTTTCGCAAGTAACTCAGAAATCACTCTATCTAAAATGAATGATTCTGAAATTGCGTTCCAGCAGAGCATGATTGAGAGCCGTGAGCTGGTTACTCCAGATCCTCCATATCCAATGAGTCAGGCAGATCAGGAGCAGGCTGCACTTCTGTCAACACCACTTAAAGATACTGTAGATCAGTACACAATGAGATTCATTACAGGTCAGTACTCACTTGACCGTTGGGATGAATTCATGTCTGATCTGGAGAATCAGAACGTTGACGGCTACATGGAGCTGATCAATAATGCATACGAAGCGTTCCAGGAAACACTTGAAGAAGTAGAATAACAATAAAATCACTAATACGAAAAGACGTGGACAGAATATTCTGTTCTGCGTCTTTTTCTTTTAATTCATATTTCGTTTCCATCAGCACCAGCATTCTAAAAGGGTTTGTTCAGATTTTAATCAAACGTTGACATGTCCGTACGTTTGGTTTAAAATTATTTTGATAATGCTTTCATTTCATTGATATATACCTGATATGTGAGGTAGGATAGAATAGAATAAAAGCGCTTTATTAAGACGATAATATACAGAATAGGACGTGCACGTATGACAAACAGAAAATATACCTTGGGAATCGAATTCGGATCGACCCGTATCAAAGCAGTTCTAATTGATGAGTTATTCAAACCGGTAGCCAGCGGTTCATATGAGTGGGAAAATAAGCTTGAGAACGGGTACTGGACCTATGACTTGGAAACGGTCTGGGCAGGTCTCCAGCAGGCATATAAAGTTCTTGCTGCGGAGTACAAGGAACAGACCAATGAAACACTGACGAAAATCGACGCCATCGGCTTTTCCGGTATGATGCACGGCTATCTGCCATTTGATAAATCTGGGACTTTGCTTACGCCATTTAGAACTTGGCGCAATACGACAACTGAAACAGCCGCTAAGGAACTGACTGATCTGTTCCAGTTCAACATTCCGCAAAGATGGAGTATTGCTCATCTGCATCAGGCCGTTATCGATAATGAACCGCATATCAGACAGATCGATTTCCTGACCACACTTGCTGGATATGTTCACTGGAAGCTGACTGGCAGAAAAGTACTGGGAGTCGGAGAAGCAGCGGGAATGTTCCCGATCGACAGTGATTCCGGTAGCTATGACACGACTATGATGGACCTTTACGAGAAACAGACAGCTCAGTCAGATAAGTCCTGGACGCTGGAGAAGATTCTGCCGGACGTGCTCCAGGCTGGAGAATCAGCTGGTGAGCTGACCGAAGAAGGAGCCCGTCTGATCGATCCAAGCGGACAGCTTAATTCTGGTGCACAGCTTTGTCCGCCTGAAGGGGATGCAGGAACGGGAATGGTTGCGACAAACGCTGTAGCAGCTCGTACAGGAAATGTATCTGCCGGGACATCAGTATTCTCAATGATCGTTCTAGAAGAAGCACTGTCCAGTTATTACGAAGAGATCGATATGGTAACCACACCTTCCGGGAAACCGACCGCGATGGTACACTGTAATAATTTTACTACTGATATAAATGCCTGGGCCAGACTCTTCAAGGAACTGGTTGAGTCTCTAAGTCTGGAAGTATCTTCTGACAAACTGTTCAACACATTATTTAAGAAAGCATTGGAAGCTGACGCTGATAATGGCGGGCTTATGAGCTGTAATTATTATTCTGGAGAACCGATCACAGGCTTTGAAGAAGGCCGGCCCATGTTCCTTCAGATGCCTGACAGCACACTTTCGCTGGCTAACTTCATGCGTACCCACATCTATTCTGCTCTGGCGACACTTAAACTGGGTATGGATATTCTGACGCTGAAAGAACAAGTCACGGTTGATCAGCTGCTTGGACATGGTGGATTCTTCAAGACAGAACATGTCGGACAACAGTTGATGGCTGATGCACTTAACGTTCCAGTTTCTGTAATGGAAAGCGCAGGAGAAGGTGGACCTTGGGGAATGGCATTGCTTGCTTCTTATATGATCAGTAAGGATGAGAATGAAAAACTCGAAGATTTTCTTGCTGTTAAAGTATTCAGCAGTCAGGATATTGACACACTCAAGCCAACTGAAGAAGGCAATAAGCAGTTCAGCACGTTCCTTGACCGTTATAAAGACATGCTGGAAGTTGAAAAAACAGCAGTAAAACAGTTAAGACACTAATAAAGCAAATAAGCTGACAATAAATTGGAGTGACTAGTAATGACAATGACATTTACCGATGCTTTCTGGTCAAGATATCACACCCTTATAAAAGATGAAATGATTCCTTATCAGTGGTCTGTGCTTAATGATGAAGCGGATATTACCATTGACAAAGAAAGGGATGACGACTTCATCCCTTCTGAAAAAAGTCATGCCCTGGAAAATCTGAGAATTGCGGCTGGAAGGTCGAATGGGCATCACTACGGTTGGCTTTTCCAGGATTCTGATGTGTACAAGTGGCTGGAATCGGCGGCTAACAGCTATGCACTGACTCCGGACGACAGCCTGATGGCTATGATGGAAGAAGTTGTTAAGCTGATTGTAGAGGCCCAGGATGACGATGGGTATCTCAGTACGTTCTATCAGATTGATGCACCACATCTCAAGTTCAGACGCTTATTCGAAAGCCATGAACTTTACTGTGCAGGTCATTTATTTGAAGCGGCTGTTGCTTATTATAAAGCGACTGACGACCGCAGGCTGCTGGACGTGTCTGAAAAACTGGTTGCCTGCATTAGAGAAAACTTTGGCAGTGAAGAAGGAAAAATCAATGGTGCGGACGGGCATCAGGAAGTCGAACTTGGACTGGTCAAGCTTTACGAAGTGACTGGCAAGACTGAATTCATTGATTTGAGTAAGTGGTTCCTCGATATAAGAGGACAGGATCCGGACTTCTACAAGAAGCAGCTTAAAGAAAATGAAGAGATGGGCCTGGAGCAGAAAATGCCGGGGTATTCGATCAATCCGAAATACTATCAGATCCATCAGACGGTCTATGAGCAGGAAGAAGCTGTTGGTCACGCCGTTAGACTCGTTTATATGGCTGCTGCTATGGCTGAAGTCGCTCATATACGTAATGATCAGAAATTGTTTCAGGCTGCAAAAAGGCTGTGGGATAATATCGTTAAGAAACGGATGTATATCACTGGTGGCATCGGATCAACCGTTCACGGCGAAGCATTCACTTTCGATTTTGATCTGCCGAATGACACGATGTATTGTGAAACCTGTGCCTCTATAGGCCTGCTGTATTTTGCCCGAGCTATGATGAATCATGATACAGATAGAGCGTATGCAGAAATAATGGAACGGACGCTATATAATTCGATTATCAGCGGCATGGCTCTCGACGGTAAACACTTCTTTTATGTCAATCCGCTTGAAAGTGATCCGAAAGCTCATCAGTATGATCCGGGTAAAAGCCATGTTAAACCGGTGAGGCCATCATGGTTTGGCTGCGCCTGCTGTCCGCCTAACCTGGCCAGAACATTGACCTCACTTAACCGATATGTTGTTAGCCAAAATGATGAGAGCATTGCCATCCATCTTTATTCTGACTTTCAAGGCGGAATTGAATGGAAGGACGAAACTGTCGATATAATACTAGAATCCGATATGCCCTATGAAGGAAAAGCTAAGTTAAGCGTTAGCCGCGTTAAAGAATCAGTTACCTTTGCGTTTAGAGAGCCTTCCTGGAGCAAGTCATTCACAATCGACTCATCGGCCAATCCTGTAGAGTCTTACCGTAAAAACGGCTATGTCTATCTTATTTTATCTGAAGATGCTGAAATCAGTTTGACATTTGACATGCCGGTTATCGAATGGCAGTCACATCCCTCGGTTAAAAATAACAGAGGAAAAGTAGCGATCCAGAGAGGACCGTTTATCTATTGTCTGGAAGAGGAAGATAACGGCGATCAGCTTCACCTGATTTCTTTAAAAGAGACTCCTGTAAGTAAACCACTTGAAGATAGTGTATTAGGTGAGACTGTTTTTCTGAAAGGGCGAGGGGTGCGAACTGTCATTACCGAAGACTGGACTGAGTCGCTCTATCTTCCTTACGAACCTTTTGAAACAAAAGAAGTGGAGCTGACATTCATCCCGTATCATTTATGGGCCAACCGTTCCAAGGGGGAAATGAGAGTCTGGATCGATAGAGACTGAATCAATACAATTTATAAGATATATTAATATTATAGTGCTTATTCAGAAGCCTAAAAAGGAGATACTTATGCAGAAGTTCAACAACCCGATAATCGAAGGTTTTGCCCCAGATCCATCCGTGTGTGCGGTGGGAGATGATTTTTATCTAGTCACGTCCACATTCGCCTATTTCCCAGGTGTGCCGATTTATCACAGTAAAGATCTGGTCAACTGGAAACAGATTGGTAATGTCCTGGATAGAAAAGAGCAGCTGAACCTTATTGGTGCGGCTCATTCACAAGGGATATTTGCACCGTCAATTAGATACCACGACGGCACGTTTTATATGATTACAACTAACGTGACTAACGGCGGAAACTTCCTGGTGAAAACTGATGACCCAGCAGGAGACTGGTCAGATCCATACTTTATAGACAACGCACCGGGAATTGATCCCAGCTTGTTCTTCGATGAAGACGGCAGATGCTATTACGTGGGTACGAGAGAAAATCCTCGTGGCGCTACGTATAATGGGGACTGGGAAGTCTGGCTTCAGGAGCTGGATCTCGAAACTATGTCTCTAGTGGGCGTAAGCACCAAACTATGGAAAGGTGCACTGAGAGACGCAATCTGGCCTGAAGGTCCGCATATTTACAAAAAGGATGGACTTTACTACCTGATGATTGCTGAAGGAGGCACTGGATTCAACCATGCGATTACGATTGCACGCAGTGAATCGATCGATGGGCCATATATCGGCAATAAGAATAACCCGATTCTGACCCATCGCCACTTAGGGAATCAGTATCCGATTCATAATGTCGGTCACGGCGATCTGGTCGAAGCGTCAAACGGAGAGTGGTTCATTACTCTACTGGCGAGCAGACAGTTCAACGGCTATGACAACTTAGGACGTGAAACCTTCTTGGCAAGAGTTCAATGGGAAGACGGCTGGCCAGTCATCAACCCTGGAGAAGGACGTCTTCTGAACACGCAGGAGCACGGACTGCCACTAGTCCCGGTTAAAACTCAGGAAGCCTTTGATCTGACCAAGGAAGATTCCGCTTTTGTTCATTTAAGAAATCCTAACTGGGATAATTACGACAGAGAAAGTAGAGAAGGCTGGTTAAGACTTTATCCGTCAACTGTTACGATTCAGGAAATAGATACACCAACCTATATTGGTCTGCGTCAGTCAACTATGGACTATACGCTAAGTGTAGAAATGGATGAAGCCCTGAAAGAAGGAGAAGAAGCGGGACTGGTCGTTCTGCAGAATGACCAGTATTCGATTCGTCTTATCGTCAGCTATCTGGACGGCGTTAAAACAGTCAGATTTGTATCTTTAATCGATGGAGAAGAAACGGTTGTCGGGTCAAAAGAGATAACTGACAGCTCTCTTCAGCTGTCGCTTACAGGAGAAGGTCAGACAGTAAGTGCATCAGCTGTAATCAATGATGAAACAGTTGTCATAGCTGAAAATGTAGATATCCACTATTTGAGCACAAAAGTAGCAGGCGGATTCGTAGGCTGTACAATGGGAATCTACGCTGTGACCGATAGAGAAGATCGAGGACACGCTGACTTTACTTCATTGACTCTCGTCAAGCACTGATTCATTACGTAATATAATGATCTAAACTGAACGATTGAACAGGTCAACAGCAGCAAAAGAGACACACTCGTTAACCTAGTCGGAGGGTGCTGACAGGGAGTGTGTCTTTTTGACTTCTCTAAATGGCAATAATTATAAAAGGAAAACACTCATCATGATGATTGTTCCCGCTTAAGTGTTAGAGAAAGCTTGGGAAAAGGAGCCGGATTTGGCAAGCTTCTGATGCTTTAGTAGGTCTATAATCGATAAGTGGTGTAATATATGACTTTATTGCCTACTCATGCTAATAAGCCGAGTGAGTGGTCAATAATTGTGGATTTAATGTCCACTCAAATGGTATGTGCTCCTGAGTGGTCAAAGAAATTGAAATTACTTACCACTCGCTGGATATGTCCTGCTGAGTGGTAAGTAAATAAAAAATCAAGACCCACCCAATGTGATTAAGTCTTTGAGTGGGTAATAGAGGAGCGACAAAGAGAGATACTTCAAGTGGAACCCTCACTAGGTGAACTTGAACCAACTACGTCATACGCAGTTTAGTCTTTAATCTTGAGCTGCAGCATTTCCAAAAATCCGAGAGCCTGAGATTCGTTTACTATGGCACCTTTTATGTCGTCTATAGATACTGCAATGGCGTCAAACTCTGATGAACTCAAATCGATGGTATTCAATGAGGTATGACTGAACTTTGCTCGATTCAAGTCACAGGATTCAAACCGGGTTTGCTTTAAAGAACACTCAAGGAAATCCATTTCATTTAACTTGCATTGATCAAATAATACAGATTTGACTTTTGAGAAGCCTATACTTGATAGATGCATGATACAATCAGTAAACGAGACATCTTCAAGGAAGCTGTCAGTGAAAAGCATGCCGTTAAGTCTGCATTGCTGAAAGGACACCCGTTTAAGACTGCTTTCAGTCAGTTCGGCATTGATGCATTCACATTTGATGAATTTCACATCTTTAAAATATGCATTGTTTACCGTCAATTGATCGAACTGGACATTTCTGAATCGCACACCTTTGAATTCGATGAGTCGTGTATCGGACAATGTGATGACACAGTCGGCGATTTCTGCCTGTTCGATGTAAGGTTCTTCCGGATCGAAGACTTCCATAAAGTTGATGAGTGGCAGACTTACGGGAAGCGAGGGGCGCTTGATTTTACGTGACATGGGCGATTCTCCTTAATAAATATAGGGATGTAGTGAAGCGATTGCAGATTCTCCACTCGATTATACCACTTGATTGCTTTATTATGTCCAATAAATGCGAAAAGTTTGGTATAATGGATAGATGAAGATTTTAAACGGATAAACAGACATAAGCAACTACAGTTGAAAAGGGATGACTGAATCGATGAAAAAACAGGCTTTTCCAGAAATGACGATCACTTCTTTAGCCAGCAACTACTCTACATTTCTTCAAGGCAAGGAAGTATATAAGAACAGAGCAGTCAAGAATCTGAAAGTGGACACCAAGAATCACACTGTTCAGTTTAATGTTGAAGACCGTCAGTTAGAAACCGTACACTTGCGCTTTTATCCGAATGGTGTGGCTAGAAAATATCACTGCACGTGTAAACCATTTGAAAAGAATTCGGGTGCCTGTAAGCATGTGGTCGCGGCCATGTTCCACTTGAATGATCTGGATGCTAATGATCTCACAGTTAAAAATGAGACACCTGCCAGCTCAGGGAGTAAGACCCAGCCTATGTTTTCCTATAAGAAAAGTGAAAAGGCAGTCAATGAACTGCTCCATTTATCCAAGCAGGAAATTGCCAGACAAACTGACTCCTTATATAAACAGCCGGTCTATGTCGAATATATCTTAAATGTGAGCGGGACTTCGGCTAATCCTATTTATGATCTTTTTTTCAAAATCGGTAAGGACTACTTATATATTGTTAAAAATACAGCACGGGTCATTGATGATATCATCAGTGGAGAAGCGATTGAATTTGGGAAGAACTTTACATTTGATTCCAGCGAGTATGCCTTACTGGCGGAAGATCGATATGTCTTTGAAAAACTGAAGGATATTCAGGATATTATTTCATCTTTGACACCTGTAGGATATGAAAGCCAGATGTCGAATCGGGAAAGTTTTTCAATTCCTGCTTTATACATCAAAGAATTGATCCGACTGCTGGAAAACACGATGGGCGCATTTGTGCGTTTTGGACGACCGCCTCGTCAGCTGACTCAAATCGATCGCGGAGATACGCTTCGGGTAAAAGAAGGCATTGAAGATCTTGATCTGACATTCAAATTTGAAAAGAAAGATAATTTATTCCACTTTTCTCTGGCAGATACATCACTGACAGTTGAAGACTTTCATTTCCATGACAAAGGTAAGATGATTGAGTACAAGCAAGTTTTCTATCTTCTGTCTTCTCCTTCATATGAGCTGATTCACAGTATTTTTGAGGGACTGAAGAGTTCCGGCTCCTATACGCTGGTCATGCGCCGGTCTGATATTGAAACTTTTCTGTCCGTTACATTGTCACAGCTCAAGGAAGTCATACAGGTCGATATGGTCGAGGCCGTCCGACAACTGATCTATCAGGCGGAATTTGAGCCTCAACTGTATATCGATACAGAAGGACAGTCACTGCTGATTCGTCCGGTATATTCATATGGGCAGACGACTTTGTATCCATTGGAAGAGTCTAAGACAGAAGTCGAAGAAACGATCCTAGTTAGGGAATGGAAGAAGGAATCAGATGTTCTGAATTTGCTGTATACTCATGTCCCTTCAGTTGCCCGTCAGCAGGGCATGTGGAAGCTGACTGAAACGGATACCATCAGCGGATTTCTGTATGATTCACTTCCGGAACTGGCTGAAAACATGGAAATCTTCCTGTCTCAGTCTGCCCGCCGTCTGATTTACAGTCCGAAAAGACAACCGAGGGTCACGATGGAAATGAGGGAGTCGTCCAATCTACTGGATATTAGTTTCGAAACTGAAGATATCCCGTCAAATGAACTGCAGGCCTTGTTGAAGGACCTGGAGAGGAATCAGCCGTTCTATAGACTGTCAAGCGGTCAGCTGGTGAATCTGAAAGACCCTGCGTTCCAGGCTATGAAACGGGCTAAAGAATCATTGGATATTGATGACGATGAGTTTGAGACTGATATGACTGTTTCTGTCTTCCAGGGGCTGTCCGCATTAGATGAGGAAACTATAAATACCGGAAGACGCTTCAAGTCACTTGTGGAGCAGCTGTTGAGTCCGGAAACACTGGACTTTGATTTGCCAGCTGGTCTGAAAGCTAACATGCGACCGTATCAGGTCACTGGATTCAAGTGGCTGAAAAGCTTAGATCATTATGGGTTCGGAGGAGTGCTGGCGGATGACATGGGACTTGGAAAGACTGTCCAGACGATTGCTTTCCTGCAATCCAAATATGAAGAAAAACAAGGGCGCTATCTGATCATCTGCCCGTCTAGTGTCGTCTACAACTGGCAGCACGAGTGGCTGAACTTTGTGCCCGATACAGAAACGATCATCATTTCAGGCTCCAAGGAAGAACGGGAAGCTAAAAAACAGGAAGCGCTGAATAAAAACATTCCAATCTGGATTACAAGTTATCCTCTTGTTCAAAGAGATTCAGATCTGTACGAGGACGAAACATTTGAGACAATCGTTCTGGATGAATCACAAACTGTCAAGAACAGTGCAGCCAAGACGACTCAGGCTGTCAGGAAACTGAAAGCTGAAAGCAAGATTGCTTTGTCAGGAACACCGATTGAAAATCACCTGGGAGAACTCTGGTCCCTGTTTTCAATCATCCAGCCGGGTCTGTTCAAGAACAGGAAAGCTTTCCAGGCTATGGACCAGTCTAGAATTTCTGCAAAGATCAAGCCGTTCATTTTAAGACGGCTGAAACGGGATGTGCTGGACGATCTACCTGAGAAGACAGAAACAACAGAATACATTGAACTGTCTGATAATCAGAAACGTCTGTATCAAACCCAGCATGCGGCAATCAAGCAGGAAATCAAGACATTGATCGATACGGATGAGCTGAATGCCAACCGGATCAAAGTGCTGGCAGGAATGACAAGACTGAGACAGATCTGTTGTGATCCAAGGCTAGTCATGCCTAATTTCGAAGGGGCGTCTTCTAAACTGGAACGTCTGATGGAATACCTTGAAGAGGCGCGGGCCAACGGCAAACGTGTTGTCCTGTTCTCTCAGTTCACTTCCATGCTGAAAATCATTAGGGAGCGTCTGGATGCCATAGATGTGGATTACCATTACCTCGATGGTCAGACCAAAAATGAAGACCGTCTGCATTTGACGACCCGATTCAATACTGGAGAAAAGGACCTGTTCCTGATTTCACTCAAAGCTGGTGGAACAGGGTTGAATCTGACAGGTGGAGATACCGTCATTCTTTATGACTCCTGGTGGAATCCGGCAATCGAAGATCAGGCGGCTGACCGGGTGCACCGGTTCGGTCAGAAGAAATCCGTACAGATCATTCGTCTGATTACAACGGGGACGATCGAAGAACGCATCAACGATCTTCAGGAGAAGAAACGCGAACTGATCGATTCAGTTATTACTAAAGGCAATACTCAGACATTGAACAGTCTAAGCACAGAAGAAGTACTGACGCTGCTCGAAGACTGATTATATATGATGAAATGTCATGCAAGGACAGATATTCTGCTGACCCGGTCTAAGAACCTATACTCAGTGGCTATTGCTTGAAAGCCCCCGATTCCTGCTCGTATAATTAAGGAGAAGCGATGATACGACTGATACAGGAGGAGGGGAGACGATGGATGAGAAATTAAAAAAAGTGATGGATGCGACATATGAGTGCATGCAGGCTTGTAATAATTGCTTTGACGCCTGTTTGAATGAAGAGCACCTTGATATGATGAGAGAGTGTATCCGTCTGGACCGGGAGTGTGCAGATATCTGCCAGATGGTTCTGTCGTTCAGTGGAAGAGAAGGGTCTTTGAGAAACGACCTGGTTTCACTTTGTGGAACGATCTGTCAGGCCTGCGGAAAAGAATGTGAGCAGCACGACCATGACCACTGTCAGGAATGTGCAAAAGCCTGCTTTACCTGTGCTGATGCATGTAGAAGTTTTGTGAATGCATAACTGATAAATGACCGGAGTAGAAGAAAGTCTATAATGAGGCTTCCGTCTGCTCCGGTTTTTTATTTGGAATTGAGTTTATCAGTAATTTACGATGTGAACTTCATTTATTCCTGGTAAAATGAAGTTCACCAATCTTTTTACCCTCTGAACTCCACACGTTTTCAGGTGGGTTTAGTTCAGCGCTTTTTCCAGTGCTGAACTACCTTTTAGCCCTTCTTCAGTTTAGTTCAAAAGAAATAATCCCCATAAACTCCATCCATTCAATAGTCCATTTCATTTCACTATAAAAGCTTTATTCAGCAACGGACTCCTTTTAATTTTTCTTCTGACGTATGCTATACTTGAGTCACAACAGATCGCGGAGGAATAGTGTGAAAGATAAGATAATTGTGATCGTCGGACCGACAGCAGTGGGAAAAACGGCGTTAAGTATTGAACTGGCAAAAACATTTAATGGTGAACTGATTAATGGAGATTCGATGCAGGTCTACAGAGGTCTGGACATCGGGACAGCAAAAGTGACTGAAAATGAAGCGGAAGGTCTTCCGCATCATCTGATCAATATCAAAGACCCTATAGACCCATTTAGTGTGTCGGATTTTAAAGAAGTCGCGTCTCAGAAAATAAGTGAGATCACTGAGAGAGGCAAGCTTCCGATTATTGTAGGAGGGACCGGCTTATATATCGAATCCCTTCTCTTTGACATCAGTCATGGCGGTGAAGCGAAACCGAATCAGGCATTCAGAGACGAAATGGACAGGCTGGCCCGTGAGGATGGCAGAGAAGCTTTGCATGCTAAGCTTAAGGAAAAGGATCCGGCATCCGCTGAACAGATTCATCCTAACAATGTTAGACGGGTGATTCGAGCGCTGGAAGTCATTCATGAAACAGGTCAGCCCTTTTCGACTTATCAGTCGGAAAAAAAGAAAGAACCGTTGTACGATGCATTTGTCATTGGTTTGACTACGGACAGGGCTGTACTCTACGACAGAATCAATCGACGGGTGGATCAGATGATGGAGTCTGGCCTGCTCGAGGAAGCGGAAGAGCTGATCAGACATGTTCCGGAAGATGCTCAGAGTTTGAAAGGGATTGGCTATAAAGAACTGATTCCGTATATTGAAGGAAGTATGCCGCTAGAAGAAGCAGTCGATACAATCAAGCAGCATTCCAGAAATTACGCAAAACGTCAGTTAACCTGGTTCAGAAATCGCTTTGAAATCGATCAGTGGGCTGATCTTATTAAGCATCCTGAGTCAATCGACACATTAAAAAGCCAGATAAAAGACCATATAGGAAGTGATTAAATGGAACAAGAACAGACATATGAAAAAGTCATCATCGTCGGCATAGAAAAACAGAACGAAGAAGAGGCTTTTCGTTATTCTTTCGATGAGCTCGAGCAGCTCGTTGAAAATGCCGGGGGAAAAGTCGTTGCTAAACTGTCTCAGAAAAGAGAGCGGATCGATCATAAAACAGTGATAGGAAAAGGAAAAGTTAATGAACTTAAGCATTTGGCAGACGAGCTGGAAGCCCAGACGATTGTATTCAACCAGGAACTCTCACCCAGTCATGTAAGAAATATTCAGGAGGAAGTTGATGCTAAAGTCATCGACCGGATACAGGTTATTCTTGATATCTTTGCCCTCAGAGCACAGAGTAAGGAAGGGCGACTGCAGGTCGAACTGGCACAACTGTCTTACATTCTGCCTAGATTGGCTGGTCAGGGAGAGAACATGTCCCGGCTGGGTGCAGGAATCGGAACTAGAGGTCCAGGGGAAACGAAACTGGAAACTGACCGCCGGCACATTCAGAGACAGATGACAGAGATACGTAAGGAACTGAAGAAGATTGCGGCTCACCGTGAGCGAAGCCGGGAACAGCGTAAAAACAGTAACGTATTTCAGATCGGTCTGATCGGGTATACGAATGCCGGAAAATCGACCCTCTTGAATCAGCTGACTCAAGCGGAGACGTATGAAAAAGATCAGCTGTTTGCGACACTCGATCCCTTGACCAGAAAAAGTGAGCTCCCGTCAGGCATGCAAATCACACTGACGGATACGGTCGGATTTATCCAGGAGCTTCCCACTCAGCTGATCGAAGCTTTCAAGTCGACACTCGAAGAATCCAAGCACGTGGATATGCTTTTACATGTCGTGGATGCATCTGCAGAGAATATCAAGGCGCATGAGGAAACGGTCATGGAGCTGCTTGATGAACTGGGAATGAATCTGATTCCGATGCTGACGGTGTACAATAAAAAGGATCTGCTGGAATCCCCTGCGCGTACCTCGCTCTTTCCGAACTGCACGATTTCGGCTCGCGACCCTGAAGATATAGAGATGCTAAGACATGCGATTGAAAAAGAAATAAAGAAACAGATGGTTCATTATCAGCTCAGCATTCCAAGCGAACGGGGAGACTGGCTAGTCGAACTCCGTCAGAATACTCTTCTCGAACGTCAGCTTTTTGATGAAGACAATCAGGTATATGCAGTAGAAGGTTACGCAAAAAAAGGATCCAGATGGGTCCAGGATTAATTAGCAACTATCTTTAATCGTTACTGACATAATAGTATAAACCAGTCCCATCTTTTGCCCGCCTAAAGGCAATGGATGGGCTTTTTTGATCAGTTTTCACTAAAAGGAAGAATATGCTCATTTTCTTATATTTACAAACTAACCGACAAATTTAACTTGTTATTTAATTATATAATACTCTTAATTATAAAATAAGAAGAATTTTTAAATTTTAGCTATTAATTTTTCAGACCCTAATCCGATAATGAGAAAGTATGCACAATATTTGAAAGAGGGATTAGAGTGAAAAAGATATCAGGCAAGAAAAGAAACAGAATAGTTAATAGTGATCAAAAAAAGAAATCATTACGCCTTCGTTTTATTCTATTGTTCACAACTTTGGTGTTCGTTCCTATATTAATAGTTTCGGGCGCACTATACTACCGCATGGATCAGGCAGTAACTAGGCGCGTGCTTAGAGAGCAGCAGCAGGCAACAAGTCGAATCGTTACTCTTATGGAGGATGCCGGATCTGAAGCAAGAAGTGGTCTGGAGGCTCTCGCTGAAATAGAAGACATGACACAAGTCACAACTTTGGAAGATGAAAGCCAGCTGGATCAGCTGATGACCGTCGTCCAGTCAGCATCACAATACATAAGCGATGTCTTCTTCTTTATCCCTGGTCAGGAAGCAGTTGGAACAATGGAACAGCAGGACTTAGAGACAGTTTCACAAAACTGGCTTGCTGGAGCTACTGGAGCGGGTGGAGATATCTACTTCTCTGAGCCATATACTGATGTAGTATCAGGGGCCACAACAATGGCTGCAGCCATGACAATCGATCAGGAAAATGGAGAGACTGGAATATTAGGTCTTCAAATGGACATGGAGAGTATTGCAGCTGTCATCGACAGTAGTCAAATTGGAGAGACAGGGTATCCGTTTGTCATAACTGAAGCAGGCTACTGGCAGTTTACACAAGATCCAACTCTATCCGGACAAGACGTAAGCAACCAGAGTATTTTCTTAGAAGCAACTGACATGTCCGGTGAAATATATAATGATTTTAATGGCCGGACCTTCCCAATCTATTATGAACGAGTCCCAGACATGAACCTAATTGTATACGGAGCAGTCACCTCTAATGAGATGTCTGCGGAAAATGACTTGTTTCTGACAAGCAGTCTAAGAGTGCTGGCCATCAGCATAATAGGTGCAGCGGGGTTATCCATTCTTCTATCGAATTATCTCGTATCGATTACTAAAATGATAAGGGAAGCTCTAGATGGAATTCAGGAAGGGGACTTGAGAACACGCATAACCTCTTTAAGGACTGGGAAAAAGAAAAAAACATCGAAGAAAACCAAGCCGGCTGTTAATGAGATTAAAGAAAATGGGCACGAGCTCCATCAGATCGGGTGGAGTTTCAATGCAGCTGTCTCAACATTCCAGAAGGTAATCTATGATATTCAAGGTAAAGCTAAATCAGTAGATGAACTCGCATCTGATCTGGCAGAAATAACTGAACAGACAAAAAATGCGACAGAAGAAGTATCAGAAACGATTCAGAGCATTGCTCACTCCAGTGCTCAGCAGACTTCGGATACTCAGAACACGGTCAAGCTCATGGACGAGCTGTCAGAACATGTCAATGCGATTTCATCAAACATGCAGGAAGTCGGGATGCATGCCGACGGTACTGTGCTGGCTCTGGGAGAAAACGACCGTAAAATGGGACATGTAAATGACACTTGGAACGAGACTGTAGATTCTTTCAATAGGCTGAAAGATAATATTGGAAAAGTGGACGGCAATGTCCAGGATGTAGAAAAAATACTGAAAGCTATTCAGGACATTTCTGAAAAGACCAACTTACTGGCCTTAAATGCGTCAATTGAGGCGGCTCGTGCCGGGGAAGCAGGAAAAGGCTTCTCAGTTGTTGCTGAAGAAATACGGAAACTTGCTGAACAGAGTAATACCTCATCTGAAATGATCACCGAAATCATACAAGTTATTCAACATGATTCAAATGAAATGGTGTCTACACTGGATCGCGTGCTGGATGATAGTGACAAACAGACGGAATCATTGAAAGGTGTCACTAAGACTAATGAAGACATTTCAATGAATATTCAAGTGCTGGCTAAACACATCGCTCAGGCTTTCCAGCTTGCTTCTCTAGTTGAAGAGAAAAAAGAAGCTGTCGTAAAAGCGTTAGATAATATCGAAGCTTCTGCCGAAGAAAATGCGGCGGGAACCGAAGAAGTATCCGCGAACGCTGAGGAAATCCTTGCTTCAATGGAAGAATTTACTGCATCGATAGAACAAATGAAAGTCCTGGCAGGAAACTTAAAAGAATCAACTAACCAGTTTTCATAATTCAAATGAATCAGATTCGAGGTCTTCTATTTATAGTAGAGAGACCTCGAATTTTTTATTAATACGTATAATAAACAGAAAACTAAGCAGAAATTTGATAGGTTATATATAAGTGTCATCCCTTTAAAGAGAAAGCTTCAATGATTAATCTTAAGCAATTGTGACAGAATTAAGAACAATCAATAAGATACGCTGAAAGCATAAACAATTTGTATATTTGACCGATTATAAAAAATGAAGTGCACTAATAAAAAATTATATACGAGGAGAATACATATGAACAAAGCTAAAACCCAGTTTGATCGGTTGAAAACTCAACTGAAAGCTGTGAAATGGCCAAAAATTAATGTTAGTGATCAATTATCCCGTTTCACCAGTAAGAAAGGCAAGAATGGCAAAAAGAGAGAGCACAAAAGTGTGCGGCTTCCAATAGCAGTAAGCCTGATCGTTTTGATGCTCGTTCCGGTTCTAGGAGCCATGCTTTATACATATAACAGAACTTCCGATCTGATTACCCAGAGAGTCGAAGAACAGCAGCAGCAGATCACAGCCAACCTGGTTGAAAATATATCAGCTGCTGCTCTAGCTGCTGAAGAAACCGTTCAGCGTTTAGCTTTGGATGGGGTTTTACAGCGTGTAGCGAGCGGTGATGAATCTGCACAGATGGAACTGGGATCACGTTTTCAGTATGTGGTCACAGGAAATCCCTACATTGCAGATGTGCATTTTGTACCTGCAGATTCTCAGAATCCATTCGTATCCACGCTCTCAGTAGTGAGAGGGAATCAGGATCCTTATGAAATCTACCCATGGCTAGAACGTGCTCTTGTCTCATCAGGAGTGAACTGGAATGAACCGCATGTATTCAATAACAGATCTAGAATGACTGTCACTAGATCTATCGGTACTGGGACAAACACAACAGGTGTTCTGGCTATCGACCTGGATATGAATGTTATTCGTGAAGAAATCAATAATACAGCAATTGCCAATACAGGGTTCATCAGCATTCTGACTGACAGTGGAAACGTTGTAGCTTCTTCTCAGCAGGACTGGGTAGGAGAAAACATGTCATCTTCGGACTTTTTCATTAAGACAGTTGGAAATGACGTATCAACGTCGTCATCAGATACCGGTGAAGAGAATGCATCTGCATTGGTTTACGATAGAGAAATCAACGGTGGGAGATTTGGGATTTATCATGAATCTCTTCCGAACTTAGGACTCAATATATATGGAATGGTCCGTTCAAATGAAATGGCTGAAGAACAGGGTGCATTACGTAATATTTTGATCTTCATTACTGTTCTAACAATAATTGTCGCTGCAGTCGTGGCGCTTCTGGCTTCCGGACTGGTTGCAGCTATCTCTGATGCTCTGATGAATGCATTCAGACGAGTAGAAAAAGGAGATCTGACAGCTCGACTGAATAAAAAAGACTTGTTCAACCCAAGCGTAACTTTAATTAAAGGGCTGGACAAATGGAATGAAAAACGTGGCAGGAAGCCAAAAGAAGGCAAGGCGCTCGATCCTAAAGGAAATGAAATCCATCAGATTGGACTGGCTTTCAACCGAACAATGGAAACATTTGGAGAAACTGTAGAAGTGATCCAAGGAAATAGTCAGAATGTATCAACAATGGCAACGACTTTGACAGAAATAGCTGATCAGACCAGCCGTTCGACAGCAGAAGTTTCTGAAACCATCAATGGGGTGGCAGAAGCGACTTCCTTGCAGACTCAGGATACAGAAGCGACTGTTACACAGATGAATGCTTTGTCAGAAGCTCTGGAAGAAATCAATCAGGCAGTGGGTCAGATGGGTCAACATGCAGATAAGACTATGATCGTGAACGGTCAGAATACATTTGCGACCCAAGAAGTAGATCAGAAATGGAAAGAAACACTTGAGACGCTGGATGATCTTAAAGAGAAGATAGAGGAAGTCGATGGCGACATACAAAACATCGAAGGCATCGTGCAGGCGATCACAACGATTGCCTCCAAGACAAATCTTCTCGCTCTGAACGCTTCAATCGAAGCAGCTCGAGCTGGCGATGCAGGTCGCGGATTTGCAGTTGT
Source organism: Alkalibacterium indicireducens (assembly GCF_039522005.1). NCBI lineage: Bacteria > Bacillati > Bacillota > Bacilli > Lactobacillales > Carnobacteriaceae > Alkalibacterium > Alkalibacterium indicireducens. Next base: position 60,833 of record NZ_BAAADA010000116.1, on the reverse strand, counting down.
TGCTGAAGAAATCCGTAAACTTGCCGAACAGAGTGCGACATCTTCAAAAGACATTCAGACAATCATTCGTACAATTCAGGAGAAGTCATCAGGTATGGTTCATCATCTGGAAGAAACGAATGAAGACAGTAAAGTGCAGACAGAAAAAATCGATGAAGCGATCAAAAGCTCAGAAAATGTTGCCGCATCTCTGGAACGACTTGTGGCCAGCATGATGGTCGTCATGCAGTCTTCTTCAATCATCAATGAGAAGAAAGAAGAAGTAGTGGCTCAGCTCGAAAGTATTGCAGCAGGTGCACAGGAGAATTCTGCAGGGACTGAACAGGTGTCAGCAAATGCAGAAGAGATTCTTGCAACAATGGAAGAATTCACTTCACATATCAACCGACTGGAAAACGTAGCCGTGACACTTAAAGTATCAGCAGAAAAATTCATTATTGATCAGAAGAATTCTAATCAGATGACTGATAACGAAGTCGATCTGGACGGACTGGCTCCGGAGTTTGCATAATAAGAAGGAGTAGATACAATTATGACACAGTACATCTTATTCAAGGCAGGAGATCAGACATTCGGCCTCCCTATTTCAGAAACAGATAAAATCATTGCTCTCGAAAACCATACGCCTGTACCTGATATGTCATCTTATATAGTCGGCGTACAAGAAGTTGAAGGTGAAGTTATAGCGGTCATTGACTTGTCAGACCGTTTTTACCAAAAATCTCATCTTTCTCCTGAGGAAGCTGATATCATATTAGTAAACTGGAAGGATACAACGATCGGTCTACTGGTTGACGAAGTAACTGTGGTTAAAACATTCAATACTGAAGATCTGCTGGAAACTGAAGAAGAAAAAATTGATGGTCTATCCACGTCTTATATTTCATTTTTCGTTCAGACAGAAGAGGGAATCATTCCAATTCTAGATAGCCACTATCTTTTTGCAGAAGAAAAAGGCGACGAACTGAGACGTTTAGTATCGATCCATGCAGTAAAAGACTAAATTCAGCAATCATATTGGAGAATAAGATGTCGGAACAAATTAAAGTGGGAATATCAGATTATAAAATAGCGCAGGCACCAGACGAGCTGGTAACCATTGGATTAGGCTCTTGTATAGGTATAGCCATATATGAGCCTAAATCCAAGATAGGTGCATTGAGTCACATCATGCTGCCGGATAGTACATCGTTTTCAGATGTAAATAACTGGCCTAAATTTGCGGATCTGGCTTTGCCTAGAATCGTTTCGGAATTAAAGGAACGAACTCAAGTGGACACATTCCAGGTAAAAATAGCAGGAGGTGCGAGCATGTTCGCTTTTGCGAGTGAATCTGCAACACTACAAATTGGCCAGCGGAATATTGAAGCCGTCAGACAGACGCTTGAGGATCTTAAGCTGCCTATACTCTCAGAACACCTTGGTGGCAATATGGGCCGATCGATGTTTGTCGATCTTGAGACTTTTGATGTAAGAGTAAGAATGGTCAACCGGGAAGAATATGTATTATAGAGAAGAATGAGGAATGTAGCATGACTATTAAAGTTTTAGTCGTCGACGATTCTGCATTGCTCAGAAAAGTACTGACTAACGTACTCAATGACTGCAGTGGAATCGAAGTCACAGACGTAGCCAGAAATGGTGTAGAAGCATTAAAGCTGATTGAACAATCTAAGCCGGATCTCATTACATTGGATGTCGAAATGCCGATGATGAATGGTCTTGAAACACTGGAAGCAATAAAAGAAAAATATAAGTTACCGGTTATCATGCTTAGTTCCAAGACTAATGAAGAAACGACGATTCAGGCACTTGAGTTAGGTGCAGAAGACTTTATAGAAAAACCAGTCTCAATCAGTGAGAACTGGGATGTCTTTCAAAGTGATCTATCCAGACGAATCAAGATACATTTTACTAAGGAAAAACAGCCTTTAATTACAGAGCAACCATCAAAAGTGTTAAATGACGCATTGTTATCGAAGAAAAATTTACTTAAAGCAATTGTGATAGGGGCTTCAACTGGAGGACCGAAAGCACTGGTCAAAGCCATTCAGGCGATATCACCTAATCTTTCGATACCGGTATTCATCGTTCAGCATATGCCTGAAGGGTTTACGGCTTCTTTTGCGAAACGTCTGGACACTGCAGCGAGCATTCCAGTAGTAGAAGCAGAGCATGGCCAGAAAATCAGACCGGGTACAGTCTATCTTGCTCCAGGTGCACGACACATGACGATCAATGGAAATCATCTTGAACTGGATAATAGACCGAAAGTTCATGGTGTTCGACCGGCAGTGGATTACTTGTTTGAAACAGCATCCCACAAATACGGGAGAGACATATTGGGAATCATCATGACGGGAATGGGAAGTGACGGGGCGCCCGGGTGTGAAGTAATTAAGAAGAACGGCGGGTACGTTCTGACACAGGATAAAGCATCATCAATCGTTTACGGCATGCCAAGAGCAGTTGTTGAAAGAGGTTTATCAGATCAGACAGCAAGCTTGAATGACATTGCAGACATATTAAAAGAAATGACAAGGTGACCATATGACAACTTTAGACTTTGATTATTTTTATAGCTGGGTTCATACAAATTTAAATATCCGTCTGGATGCATATAAGGAAAAGCAGCTTAACAGAAGAATCCAGACTGTCATGAGACAGGCGGGAGCCAATGATTTAAAAGAATACTCCATAATGATACATGGCGATGAAACAATCAGAAAACAGTTTCTAGATTACATTACGATCAATGTAACGGAGTTTTTCAGAAATAAAGACTTGTTCGAGAAGTTTGAAGAGCTTTTAACTACCGATCTTTCTAGAAAATTTGATAAGCTAACGATCTGGAGCGCAGCCTGCTCTATTGGGGCAGAACCGTATTCATTAGCTATGATCATTGACCGTCATTCCCTCCCTTTAAAGAAAAAGATCATTGCTACTGACATCGATGATACGATTTTAGAAAAAGCAAAAACGGGTATTTTTAAAGAAAGTGAGCTAAAGAATGTCTCAGTGATCGATTGCAGCGATTATTTTGCTCTCGAAAATAACCGCTATGTGCTTAATGATCAGATCAAAGAGATGGTTGATTTCAGAAAGCACGACCTGGTTCTTGATGAGTTTGAAAAGAACCTGCATGTCATTGTCTGCAGAAATGTCACGATTTATTTTAAACATGAAATTAAAGAAGAGATCTACCGAAAAATGAGCGATTCACTGGTCAAAGGTGGCTTACTGTTTACAGGTGCGACAGAGACAATTTATCAGCCTGAACAATTTAGACTGAAGAAAGTGTCTTCGTTCATCTATGAAAAAATGATGTAATGCGATAGGAGGAAGATGATGGAAGACAATAGTGCATATCTGGATCTGTTCTTTGAAGAAACAGATGAAAACTTAGCCATACTGAACCAAGAAGTCCTTCAGCTGGAACAGCATCCTGAAGATAAGCAGATTATTGACGCAATATTCAGAGCGGCCCATACTCTTAAGGGAATGGCAGCAACTATGGGATTTGAAACAATGGCCAAACTGACTCATGCGGTCGAAAGTGTGTTTGAACTGGTTAAAAGCGATCAAGTGAAAGTGTCAAGTGAACTGATTTCTCTGTTCTTTGATAGCTTAGATCTGTTGACTGAAATCGTTGAAAATCTGCGTCTTGAAAACGTGGAAGCTGTCGATATATCGGCACTTGTAAAGAGGCTGCATCAAGTCGCTACTGAAGAAGGGGTAGCGTCCGATTCAGCCGTACTTAATGAAAACAGTCAACCGAATTTTGACTTCCCTGATTTGGAAGAAGCGGATCAACTGGCTGTTCAGTCGGCAGAAGCGACAGGTTACCAGTTGTATGCTATAGGTGTTCGAGTAGAAGAAGACAGCATGATGAAAGCCGCACGTGCCTTTATGCTGTTGAATCGACTGGAGCAGATCGGTGATTTTGTTCAAATGAAACCCTCAGCTGATGCTCTCGAACAGGGAGAGTTGGAAGGTCCGGTCACTCTTTATTTCCTGTCTAAAGAAGATAAAGAAGAAATCGAAAAGCACGTAGAAGGAAGCAGTGAAATCGAAGAAATTATCGTCACTGCTACTACAATAGAAGAAGAGATGAACAGACAGAACAAGTCAGAAGTAGCGCAATCTGTTCCGGTTAATCAGATAGATTCTGAGGCTTTAATTGAAGTCAACGAGTCAGTACAGAAAATTCCGGAGCGTAAGAAAGCTCCCGCTCGTCAGACCATACGAGTAGACTTGACAAGACTGGATCAGTTTATGAATCTAGTGTCAGAGCTGGTTATTCACCGGACACGACTCGAGGACGTTTCTGAAAAGAATCAGCTTCAGGAACTGAATGAACCACTGACACAGGTCGGCCGAATTACTACAGAACTTCAGGAACTGGTCCTTCAGCTGCGTATGCAGCCTTTCAACGTAGTCGTTCAGCGTTTCCCACGTATGATGAGAGATTTGACTAATGAACTTGGGAAAGAAATCGACTTCCTGACTGAAGGAGAAGACACCGAGCTTGATCGGACAGTCGTATCGGAGATTGGGGAACCACTCATTCACTTGCTTCGAAATGCGGCTGATCACGGCATCGAGATGCCGGATGAACGTGAACAGGCAGGTAAGCCAAGAACTGGAACAATCAAATTGTCCGCTTATCCTGAGGGCAACCGGGTTATTGTGACTTTGTCTGATGACGGCAAAGGACTGAATCCTCGACTGATTGAACAAAGCGCCAATAAAAAAGGTATTTCGACTGAAGGGATGTCCGACGAGCAGATCCAAAATCTGATTTTTCACCCAGGATTCTCAACGGCTGCTTCTGTCACAGGTATATCCGGTCGTGGAGTCGGAATGGATGCTGTTAAGGAAAAAATATCCAGCCTGAACGGAACAATCGAAACCTTCAGCGAGGTCGGTAAAGGGACAACGTTCAGAATTACCCTGCCTCTGACCTTATCAATTATTCAGTCATTGCTAGTCAAAGTAGGAACGGAAACATTTGCCTTTCCACAAGCGGTTATCGACAAAGTTAACCGGTTTGATGAGGAAGAAGCAATATCTGTTCATCAGAAGGAAGTCTATAAGTACGAAGGCCAGACTATCCCTCTAATTCGAGTATCCAAAGCTTTGGATATTGCTGAAGTTGAAGACAGCACTCATCATGTAGTCATCGTTCTGATCGGTGAAAACCGCTACGCACTGGTTGTTGATGAGCTGATCCATCAGAAAGAAATCGTCATCAAGAAACTAGGACGTGAGTTAAATGACGTCTCTAACTTCCTCGGAGCAACCATTCTCGGAGATGGAAGCATCAGTCTGATTCTTGATGTCACATCGATCTGTACGAGAAAGAAGGACAGATAAGATGACGAAAGATCATACACTGCTCAGACAAGATGCGCTTCAAGAAGTCGTCAATATAGGCGGCGGACATGCTGCAACCAGCCTGTCCAAGATGATCGGACGTCCGGTGGATATGGATGTCCCCTTTGTTGAACTACTTTCTTACGAAGAGGTCTATCAAACAGTACAATCTGATGATACAATTGTTAAGGCTGTCCTTTCTGAACTGCACGGAAAGAAGTACGGAGTATTTTTATTCGTGATTGATCCTGAAGATGCAGAGAAACTGGCTCAGATGCTGCTGCCGGAAACAACGGAGTTTACAGAAGACCTGATCGATTCAGCATTGAAGGAACTGAGCAATATCCTGTTTCAGTCTTTCCTTCAGGCAGTGATGCAGCTGATCAGTAAACCACTGATCGCTTCACTCCCGGTCATGACGACCGATCTGTTCGGATCCATTCTGACCAGCGTCTATATGCAGCAGGAACAGTACAGTGATGAGCTATTTATCATCAGGAATAATTTTCACAGTGAAGGGCATAAGATCGAAGGCAGTCTGTACTTCGTGCCAAAACCCAACACATTGGAACTATTACTGATACAACTAGGAATATAATAGGAGGATTTATAAAATGAGTAAACGTGTACTAATCGTCGATGATGCAGCTTTCATGCGCATCAAACTGAAAGATATCTTGGAGAAAAATGGATATGAAGTAGCTGGAGAAGCCCAGAACGGGAATGAAGCTGTTGAAAAATACAAAGAAGTTCAGCCCGACATCGTTACCATGGATATTACCATGCCCGAAAAAGACGGTGTAGAAGCTTTGAAAGAAATCAAGGCGATGGACAGCAGCGCAATTGTATTGATGTGTTCAGCAATGGGTCAGCAGACGATGGTTATGGACGCCATTCGTGCAGGAGCAATGGATTTCATCGTCAAGCCATTTGATACGGAACGTGTAATCAAGGCACTGGATAAGGCCATTAGTTAATTCATTCAATTTAAATGAATAAAGATTCAGAATTCTGTCACATCATGAATTAGCCGAAGATTAACCGAGGGGGATTTGCTCAATGCAGCTGATAGTATTCAAATTAAAAGAACGATTTTATGGCTTCAATACAGAGAATATAGAGGAAATTACCACTCCTCTCAAGGAGACGATTATCCCCCAGGGACCATCTTGGACTAAGGGGCTGATCAACCTGAGAGGTCAGATCATGACCCTGATCGACCTTGAAGCTCTGCTTAACGAGTCTAGCGCTTCAGAAGAATTGTGGTACAATAATACCGTCATTGTGAATACAGAAGATAATCCGCTTGCACTGATGGTTGGAAAGGTTGTCGGAGTTACCGACATCACTGAAGATCAGATCCAGCGATTCGACGATGAGGAGGATGCGCTTGTTGACGGTTATGTCTCTGTCTACAATGAAATGGTCAGTATCATAAATATTGACTCAATTCTTAAAGAGAAAGAGGAAGTAGCGTGAGCCAACAAGTTTTATCCCAACAAGAGATAGATGCTTTGCTGGTAGCCATGGATAGCGGAGAAATCGATACAGAAGAAATGGATGAGGAAACAAGTGGCGCGAAGGTCAAGACTTACGATTTCAGACGACCTGTCCGCTTGTCTAAAGAATATCTGTCAACGATCACTATGGTCTTTGAGGATTTCTCGAAACTGGCATCCAATATGCTGTCGACTCAACTGAGAAAGCCTGTCGAAGCTAAGATTGCCGCCATCGAACAGGTCTCCTTTGACGAATTCGTCCATTCCGTCCCAAGCTTTACTTTAATGGGCATATTTAAAAGTTCCCCATTAAGTGGCCTGCAGATTCTGGAGATCAATCCTCAGTTCAGTCTGCAGATCGTTGAGCTTCTCTGTGGTTATACTGAAGTATCATCAGAAGAAACTCTGAAAAACAAATCCAGTTTCACTGATATTGAACTGGCTATACTTGAGGATGTCCTTAAGGCTCTTATGCGTTCTTTTGAAGCAGCCTGGAGAGACATCAAGGAAATTGATGTTACTTTAGAAGACACGGAAACGAAGCCCCAGCTGCTTCAGACGATGTCCCCGAATGAACCCGTTGTGATGGTTACATTTGCAGTGTCCTTAGGTGAACAGAAAACGTTTCTTAACATGTGCATTCCATACATATTCTTTGAAGACATACTCGACAAACTCAGTTTCAAGAACTGGTTCCATTCCGGAAAAGAGTTTGATTCTTCTGAAAGAGGACAAATTGCGCATAATCTGGACCGTGTACCTGTAGACATTGAAGTGGTTCTGGGAGAATCACAGATGCATGTCTCGGACTTCCTTGAAATGGAAGAAGGCGACATTATACAGCTGGACGAAAAGACATCCAAACCATTGACCTTATATGTTGAAGATAAACCTTACTTTAAGGTCAAACCTGGACTGCTGAATAAGAAACTGGCAGTCGAAATACTGAAATTTACGGGAGGAGAGAGTGACGATGAGTGAGCAGTTAACACAGGAACAAATCGATGCCATGCTTAATGGCGGGTCGGTCGAACCTGAGACCCCTGAGCCGACGGAAGATCCGTTAAGTCAGGATGTCAAAGATATCATTGGCGAAGTCGGTAACATATCCATGTCACAGGCAGCCACGACTCTTTCCCAGTTATTGAATCGAGAAGTGAAAATTACAACACCTGTGGTCAAAGGCGCGACAATAAAAGAAATAGTCGATGCAAATGAAACGCCAAAAGTATTCACGACCATTTCGTTCAAAGAAGGACTGATTGGTAAAAATGTCCTGATGATCGATGTGAACGATGCAATTATTATCGCTGATTTAATGATGGGGAATGACGGAACGAATGTCGAAGATAGTGAGTTCACTGAACTTGAACTGAGTGCCGTATCAGAGGCCATGAACCAGATGATCGGATCTGCTTCTACAGCTATGGCTACTATGTTCGACAGACGTGTGGACATATCACCACCGACTGTAAAGAAATGGGAAAACGCTGAAGAAGCAGCAGTTGAAATGCCTGACCAGAATGAAATGGTTTGCACCACATCATTTAGATTAAGTGTTGAGGGCTTGCTGGAAAGTGAAATCATGCAAATATTGCCCCTCGAAACAGCTCTGGAGATTACTGATATTATGCTAGGGGATGAAGCTGAAGTGGTGCACGGCCGCGACCAGGTTATAGTCAAGCCTGTTGAAGACACACATCCGTCTCAGGAAGAACAAGTGGAACCGGCTGAAGAGTCATCTGTTCAAAGAGAGTCGGTTAGCATTCAGAAGCCTAAATTCCAGGATCTGACCCCAAACGAGTCCAAAAATACGCCTCGTAATCTTGACCTGATTATGGATGTTCCGCTCGACTTCAGTGTCGTTCTGGGCAAAAGTCGTAAGACAATCAAAGATGTTCTGTCATTGAATACAGGATCTGTTGTTGAACTGGACAAGATGACTGACGAACCACTTGAAATATACGTCAACGGAAAACTGATTGCAGAAGGCGAAGTCGTCGTTATCAATGAAAGCTTTGGTATCCGCATCACAAATATTCTAAGTAAAGAACAGCGTGTCCGTCATTTGAATAAAGACTAGGTAGATGTAAAAGCAGGAGCAATCCTGCTTTTTTCTTTTGGAGAAAATCTTTTGCCAGGTTGAGTTTATTCTGATTAGTAGTTGTGAACTCCATTCTGGATAGTGGATAATGCAGTTTAGAGTTTGAAAACGTGCCTGAACTACACTGGTTTACTGGCCAGTGTAGTTCAGGGGATCCTTGTGATCGTGAACTGCATTATGAGACATCAATAGTGCAGTTCATCAGGCGGATTTCATTTGAACTAAACTCTGTTACCTATATATAGCTTGCCTGATATGAAGACGAGTCTATCCGCGTCACAGATTGGACTCATCAAAGGGTTACATTTCGCTGATTTTTTCGATATACTTATTCTAGTTTTTGTAAATTGGGAAAAAGGGTTAATATCTGTTTCGACTATCCGATAATAATGACTAGATACACCAAAGCGTAATATTTTGAATCTCTGTCGGCTAAATGGTGTAGGGTAAAGGAGAGTTCCAACGATGAAAATAAATAAATACTCAAACATGGTTTCATCAGTAAACCAGTCTAAACAACTAAAAAAAGAAATAGCTACTGAACCAGCTCCTAAAACACAGTCAAAAGAAGCTGTCCAGGTCAGTATTTCTAAAGAAGCACAAGCATTACTTGATGCCGATAAAGCTGCTTTTTCTGAACGTGTCAATGCGATCAAGCAGGCTATTCAAAATGGAGAGTACGAAGTGGATCCCAGCAAGATCACAGATGGACTGGTCAGAGCGCTTCAGGAACAAAAGGAGCTTTAATTGAATGAGTAAAACAGAAGAAGTGCTGGCGCATCTTTCCCAGTTGAAAGACGTACTTGAGAGAGAAAAGTCAGTGCTCATCGAAAATGATGCGGAAAAGCTGCCGGGAATCATTCAGGAGAAAGAAGACCTTATGATTACTTTGTCTAAGTTCAGCGAAGACGACGTTGAGGTGGATAAACTCAGCGTTCTTTCTCGTGAAGTCAAAGCCCTTCAGGAAACGAACCTGATGCTGACCGAACAGTCGATCAGATACACTGAAACATTGCTTGAGCATATCAAAAAAGCAGCCAAGCAGAACAATACGTACTCGAAAAAAGGGACATTTGACGACACGAAAAAAAGCACGTTATTTGATCAATCACTTTAAGGAGAAAGCATATGAGTGGATTATTTGGAACTTTAAATACAGCTACTAAAGGCCTAAACGCCCAGCAGACAGCTCTTCAGACTATCGGACATAACGTAGCGAACGCCAATACAACGGGATATACAAGACAGCGCGTTACGATGCAGGCTGATCTGGCTCAAAGTGTTGCAGGGGTTGGACAGATCGGTACAGGCGTGCGTATCGGAAACATTGACCGAGTAAGCGATCAGTATGTCAACACACAACTGAGAGACGCACATTCAACTACAGAGAAACATAAAGCCCTATCAGATATTATCGGCCAACTGGAAGCAACGTTCAACGAGCCGTCGGATACTGGTCTATCCAATCAGATTTCTGAAGTGTTCAACGCCTGGACCTATCTTGCGTCTAATCCAGAACAGGCATCAGCGCGTACGATGCTGGTTCAGACAACCGAAACCTTTACCGATACGATCCATCATATGGCTAACAGCATGAACAGCTTACATAAAGATACATTAAATGAACTGGATAAATCCGCACTAGACGCGAACTCAACCTTAAAGCAGCTGGAAAATCTGAACCATCAGATCTGGCAGGCATCTGTTCGTGGGTTTACTCCTAACGACCTTCTGGATCAGCAGGATCGACTGCTGACAGATTTAGCAGGTAAAGTGGACATCACGGTTGAACGTGACAGTTTTAACAGAGTATCTGTAGATGTTGCCGGAACCAACGTACTGGACAGTTCGTCACGCAAAGAACTCGCAGTGGTCACTAAAGAAGAGAACGGCACATTCTACCTTTCAAATGGAGACAGCGTTGAAGGTCCTGAAGGCGAAAGTTTAATAGGTAAAGTCATTGTTAAGAATGAAGATGGTTCTGCAACGTTTATCAATCCTCAAAAAGGATCAATGAAAGGGACTCAAGACGCTCTTGAAGTCCTCTCCGACATGCAAAGTGATTTAAACGAGTTTGCGTTCAGCTTCGCTACTGCAGTCAACCTCATCCACAGTAATGGTGGAGACTATGATAACGGCGGAGTCGACTTCTTCAATAACGGAGAACTGACTAAAGAAAATGCAGCTTTAACTATCCGAGTAAGTGAGTCACTTAGAAAAAATCCCGAAAACGTTGTTTCAGGTAAAGACCTTAATAATACTTTTTCAGGTGATGGATCAAGGGCTCAAGCAATTTCCGGACTTCAGTACCAGAATCTGTCTCTTAATTCAGAGAGCTGGGCGTTCAATCAGGACTCGATGAAAATTGAAGGATCAGGTGTCGGTTCAACATTGTTCAGTCGCTACAACAGTATGGTTACTAAGATGGGTATAGTCAAACAGCAGGAAGATAATATGCTGGACACTCAAAGTGCCTTGATGCACTTGCTGACACAAAGACGTGAATCAATTTCCGGCGTGGATATCAATGAAGAAGTCGTAGATATGATTAAATACTCTAGTGCCTTTCAGGCAAATGCTCGTGTGCTTCAGACGATTTCCGACATGCTCGATACATTAATTAATAGAACAGGGGTATAAAAATGAGAATAACTAACTCCTTAATGTCTCAAAGTTTTTTATCAAATCTAAACAAAAATTCAAACAGTGTCTTCCGATATCAGGAGCAGTTGTCTTCAATGAAACAAGTCAACCGCCCGAGTGACGATCCGTTAAGGGTATCAAAAATTCTTGATCTGAAAAATGAAATCAAGCAGAATCAGCAGTACAAAACGACAATTAGTGATTCCATCGATTTTACAAACGTTCAGGATTCAGCGCTAGACAGCATGACTTCATCACTTCAAAGAATTTACACATTGACCCAGCAGGCTGCAAATGGGACATTTAACACTGATGACAGACAAGCGATAAAAGCTGAAATTATGAGTGAAGTCGAAACAATGGTCGACTCCTTAAATACAAACTTTGGCGGACGCTATATTTTCGGTGGACAAGCTAGTTCTGACAAACCTTTTTCAGTTAATAAAGAAAATGGTGGGTTTGAACTGGTATTCAACAATCCCGATGGCGCTCCGAATGGTAATGTGTCTAAGAAAATCGGTAGAGGTGTGATGGTAGAGCTGCAGACTGATGGGGCTAAGTTGTTTAACGCTTTTACGGATGATGGAGGTAATGCACAAGATTTAAATGCCTTATTCTCTGACTTATTTCAGGCACTAGATTCTGATGATACCGAAGCATTAGGCGGTCGTTTGTTAAGTGGTGTTGACAGAGCTATAAATAACACAGTTAATCAGCGAACAAATATTGGTGCCATTCAAAATCGATTGATTGCAGCTAGAGATCGTAATGAAGCAGAGTATTTAAACCTGGAAACCACACGATCAACTACTGAAGATATAGATTTGGCTGAAACATTTATGAAGTACTCTATGCAGATGGTCTCCTACCAGGCATCTTTAAATATGGGAACAAGAATACTACAGACAAATATACTAGACTATGTACGTTAATAAAATTGACTGAAGCCAATGGCTTTGGTCTTTTTTTCAAAAAAAGTAAAAAACTTAAAGAAATGACTTAACAAAGATAGGGTCCTTCCGATAGTAAGTGTAGAAGGCGATGAGCCTTAAAAACAAACACAAATGGAGGAAAACAATATGCGTATTAATACAAACACAGCAGCTATGAATACATACTCACGTTTGACACAAGCAAACGGAGCTAGAAGTAATTCAATGGCTAAACTATCATCAGGACTAAGGATTAACAGAGCAGGCGACGACGCAGCAGGACTTTCAATCTCTGAAAAAATGAAAAACCAAATTTCTGGTCTTAGACAAGCTACTAGAAATGCTCAAGATGGGATTTCATTGATTCAAACAGCTGAAGGCGCATTGAATGAAACTCATTCAATTCTTAACCGTATGCGTGACCTATCTGTTCAAGCAAACAACGGCACAAACGCTGATGAAGACTTAGCAGCGATCCAAGCTGAAATGGATGAATTAGTTGCAGAACTCGATAATATCGCAGGTACAACTCAGTTTAACGGTACGACACTGTTAGACGGGGCTGGTGTCCAAGGTTTGACACTTCAAATCGGCGCAAACTCTGGTGAAACCTTGACATTAGACATTGCTGACATGTCTTCTACAGGACTAAATGTTACCGGACTTGATGTGGGAACAGATGCATCTGCTGCAATCACTGCATTAGATAAAGCAATCACTACTGTATCTAAACAACGTTCTGAACTAGGTGCTACTCAAAACCGCCTAGAACACACAATCAACAACCTAACTACAACTAAAGAAAACTTGTCTGAAGCTAACTCACGTATCCGTGACGTTGATATGGCTGAAGAAATGATGGAATTCACTAAGAACAACATCCTTTCTCAAGCTTCAACTGCTATGCTTGCACAAGCTAACCAAATGCCTCAAGGGGTTCTACAATTACTGGGATAATTCCGATAATTGGATAGTAAGTATTAAATTTTAGTCAGAACCGAAGCGGTGGGTTGCTGCTTCGGTTCTGTTTTACATAGTGAGCAATATGAAAACTATTACTTTATCAGAGGAGCTGGATTAAATGAGTCAGCGTATTGAGTCTATTGATGCAATTAAAACGATCGACCGGGTTTTACATTCAAATAAAAGTGCGGTATCCTATTCTGGTGACCGTTATGTGGAGCCTATTAAAGCTGTGGAAGGAATCGATACCTCTTTCGACCGCGTACAGTACGAACCGGCTAAAGAGCAGGTGCAAAAATGGGTGGATGAAGCCCAAAATGTCTTGCAGCGCGTTAATGCTCACCTATCATTTAAGATACATGAAGGTACCGGGCGGACACTCGTTCAAATCGTAGAAAAAGGCACTGATGAAGTAATTAGAGAAATTCCACCTGAAAAAATGCTTGATGTCATTGCAGGTATATGGCAATGGGCAGGCGTTGTAGTAGATAGAACGGAGTGAAATAAATGAACGTAATGGGCTTATACTCAGGTATAGATATGAGCATGGTCGAACAGATTATGGAGGCGGAACGAGCTAGAGGCGCTCGTTTTACTCAACAAAAAGAAAAGTATACGAAGTCTCAAAATGCATGGAGAGATATGAATACCCGTCTGGATTCTTTATATAAGCGTCTGGAAGATCTTCAGCAACCAGATACTTTTAATTCTAAGTCAGTGAAAATGACTGGTCCATCTAACGTTGGAGTAACTGCGACCAGTTCTGCAGCAACTGGTCATTACCGTGTTCAAGTTCAGCAATTAGCCACGCAAACGCGTTTGGTAGGTGGAAAAGTTAATATTCCTGAGGACGGAGACATACGTACAGCTCTTGGACTGACTAAAGGTGAAATCACTTTAAAAATCGGTGAAGATAAAACTGAAACGATAGAGATAGATGAGACTGACAGTTTGCGTTCGATAAGTGATAAAATCAACAACTCTACAGCTAACTCGGGAATAAGATCATCCATTGTTGATAATCGATTAATCCTTACACATACTGAATATGGCGAAAAGACCCTTGTGGTCGGTGGATCACTTGCGAATGATTTGAGATTTGATGGCGTAACAGCAGTTATTGGACAAGTGTCCAAGTTTACGATAGATGGCTTATCTATTACTCGTTATTCCAATACCATTGATGACGTCATTGAAGGATTGACATTTAATCTGACTAATGTACACAATGAAAATGACTCTACAGTGATCTCAGTTACCGAGAATTTGGATAAAGCGGCAGAAGCCCTTCAAAAGTTCGTTGACCAGTATAATTCAACACAAAGCTTTATCAGGTCTCAGCTTAGCGTTGGTGATCCTTCAGCAGAAAACAACCAGACCGGAATGTTAACTGGAGACGGGACACTGATGCGTCTTCAATCAAGTCTGCGGTCTATGATGACTAGTTCAAAATCACATGGGACATCTATAAATGGACTACAGGGTCTAGGCGTAACCATCGACCGTAACGGAACAGCCAGTTTTGATCGTACTGTGCTGGATAAGCAAGTTAGGAACAATCCTGATGAAGTATCGCGATTCTTTTCGTCCAGTGAACGTATAATTGAGACAATAGAAGATGACGAAGTAAATCTTGTAACTAATACGCGTACAGAACGCAAAGGCTTCTCTCAAGATATGCGTACATTCGTCAATCAGTATATTTCCAGCTCCAATGGCATCATTAAATCTAGACGCGACACATTCGACCGTATGATACGAGATGTAAATGACCGTATTACTCGTTTTGAAGAACGCCTGGAGATGCGAAGAAACCGTTATATCAGACAGTTTACTGCTCTTGATACAGCTATGATGCGAGCAGAGTCTCAGATGAATTTCATGTTCAGTCAGTTAGGTATGAATCAGAATAATTAAGGAGAAACAGCTGATGACACCGAGTACAAGTACGATATTCACACTAAAAAAAGAGCACCTTCAGGAGATGTTGGATCGTCTGGTCAATTGGGATCAGTCAGCTGATTCCGCTCAGGACGTTCTGGATCAAAATCAAGCTACCATTGAAGAAATCATCGAACTGGATAAGGATCTTTCTTCAGATGAAATGTCGAACTTTACTGAAAATAACAGACAGCTTATCGAGCAGGTCATTTCAGCTCAGGAGCATCTGATCACAATCATAAAGAAAGAGTCAAAAGAGCTGTCTAAGCAAATGAAGCAAGTTAATAAGCGAGATAAAGTAGTCAGCCATTATATGGACAAGGAAGAGTCACTCTTCGTCGACCGAGAAGTGTAAGAAAGGAAAAAGCTATGAGTTATACATCTGCTTCAAAAGTATATAAGAAAAATCAGATCGAAACAGCTTCACCTAAGCAGTTGGTAGTCCTTCTCTATGAAGGTGCCATCAAATTCATTCGTTTGGCAGAATTGTCCGTCGAAAAAGAAGACTTCAACAAAGTGAACACGAATCTGATCAAAGCACAGGATATTGTAACTGAACTGATGGTGTCACTCAACCATCAGGAAGGTCAAAACGCGATTGCCAGTGAACTTCAATCATTGTACTCATTTATTCTCAGCCAATTGATACAAGCCAATCTAGATAAAGACCAGAAGAAGATGTCAGAAACACGTCACTTGATGTCTGAACTTCTGGAAGCCTGGGCCAGCATTTGATGTTGGTCTTTTTGTATGTTTATAACCGGTTCTCATAGCGTCTACAGAATTACGTACGTAACGTTATTGAAATAATACTAAGAATTGACGATTCATCAATTTTTTCATCATTTTTAAAATAGATGGGTAATATTATTTAGTAGAGAGTTAACTGAAATCATTGAACATTTAAAAATAGTGCACGTTCACAAAAATGTCATAATATACAATTAGTAATATATAATCATTTATCACAAAAAAAGTATGACGAAATTAACCATAACTAGTGCTATTCTATTTCACATGGTTTAGTATTTTTGTTGGTCTGATAACCTTTTTGAGTATCAAACGATATTTGAGAGATGAATGAAAAAAGTTACAATTTTAATTAAAAAGAAATAAGATGTCACAAATCACCATACTAAAGCGGTTTTATGTAAAAAAACCTGTTGCGGCTAGTGATTTTGTTCGATAGAATTATCCACGTTGCTAAAATAATTAGTATATTTATACAGATGTGTTATTTTATCGAGGTGAAAATATGTTTACTGGAGCCAATGTCAGTTTAATCAAGAATGCTTTAAATGCTTCTTCAATGAGACAGGAAATGATTTCTTCTAATATTTCAAACGTTAATACACCTGGATATAAAGCTAAACGGGTGGAATTCGAAGATGTCTTGAAGAAAACGATGGACGGATCAGCTATGAGAAGTACACACGATAATCATTTCGGCGTGTCGGACTTATCAGCTGTCAGTCCTCAAATTAAAGAACAGACTGGAAATCGTGTAAGAGAAGATGGAAATAACGTCGCAATCGATACAGAGATGGCTGAGCTGTCTGCCAATGCTATCTATTATCAGGCACTGACGACTCAGTTGAGTAATCACTATGGAACGATTCGTTCTGTATTACGTTAAAGATGAGGAGCAGAACTAATGTCTATATTTAATTCAATGCAGATCAATGCCAGCGGACTGACTCTTGAGCGGTTCAAGTTGGATACGATCTCGACTAATATTGCCAATGTGAATACAACACGTACTGAAGATGGCGAAGGACCTTATATCAAACAGACTGTAGAATTTGAAGAAAACCTTAAGCGGATGACGTCCGGCTTTACAGGCGATACGGCTACTCGAAGTGCGGGTGTGCGTATTACCGGAGTCGAGGCCGATGAAGAGAATGTTCGTATCGTGTTTGAACCGAATCATCCGGACGCTGATGAAGAAGGCTACGTCGTTTACCCGAATGTCGATATGGCCGATGAAATGGTCAATATGATGACCGCCATCCGCACCTATGATGCCAATGTCACAGCAGTCAACAGCAGCAAAGATATGTTGAAGCGTGCACTAGAAATCGGCAGACAAGGCTAACAAATAATTATACTAGAGGAGTATGACATGTGATCAATCCAATGGATCAGCTATACACACAAGCGCTCAATCAAGTCAACAATGCAAGACCAAATAATCTTGTAAATACAGAAGAATCAAACCCAGCAGAGTTTACCAACCTTTTGAAAGATTCTCTGATGACCCTGGAAGGGAAGCAAGCTGAATCTGCACAAGCCGTTCAGTCCCTGATCGATGGTACAGCAGACGACTTACATACAGTAATGATTAAAACAACCGAAGCTCAACTCTCTCTAGAAGTCGCAGTACAGATGCGAAACAGATGTTTAGAAGCATATAACGAAATAAAGAATATGCAGTTCTAGTTTATTTAACGTTATTTTTAGAGGGAGAGTCATAAATGAATAAAGTAAAAGACATCGGCACATCGATTAAGGATGGGTGGCAGCAGCTAGAAGAAAAAAAACGTAAACGCCTCATCATTCTTGTATCGGTTGCTCTGATTTTACTGGGCACGATCGGCTACTTCACTCAAAGAAGGCAGTATACTGTTCTGTTTTCCAACCTGGAAGAGGCTGATGCGGGTGCAATCGTAGAAGATCTGAATGCTCAGAATATGGACTACCGTCTTGAGGATAACGGAACAACGATTCTGATTGACGAGAAGCAAGTAGATAACTACAGAATTAACTTGGCAGTGAACGGGATGATGCCCGAACATTCGACCGGATTTGAAATATTTGATAATACGAATATGATGACAACGGATGATGACCGTCAGATTATGTATCAGCGCGCACTGACTGGAGAACTTGAACGCTCTATTTCTTCGCTGCAGCAAATCGATTCTGCGAAAGTCATGCTGTCTCTACCAGAAGACAGCATTTTCCAGAATCCGGCTTATCGAAGTGAAGCGTCTGCTTCAATAGTCGTTCAGACAAGGGGAACCGTTTCCCAGCAGAACATTCAGGGGATTGCGTCTCTAGTAACGGGAGCTGTTGACAGACTGCCTATGGAAAATGTTCAGATTGTTGATACGAACGGCAATTTGTTGAGCGGGTTCCTTCAATCAGCTGGGGAAGGCATGGCTTCCCCAGCTGACTTATCTTCTAACCAGCAGGGAATCAAGCGGTCGTATGAGAAAGATCTGGAAGAACGGATCTTGTCTCTTCTGGCACCTGTCTATGGATATAACAATTTAAGAGTCGTTGTCAATGCGTCGATGA
Organism: Alkalibacterium indicireducens; assembly: GCF_039522005.1. Taxonomy (NCBI): domain Bacteria; kingdom Bacillati; phylum Bacillota; class Bacilli; order Lactobacillales; family Carnobacteriaceae; genus Alkalibacterium; species Alkalibacterium indicireducens. The sequence continues at coordinate 42,075 of NZ_BAAADA010000116.1, read as the reverse complement.
ACTTTGATGTCATTGAAGGTGAGAGCATTGAATTCACTGCTCCGATGACGGGCGAAGATGATGAAAACAGAGAAGGCCTTATAAGAAGTCAGACAGAGAGTTTTGACGGGGCGAGAGATATGCTGGCCGGACTAATAGCCGGTGGAGAAATGCCGGTTGCCGAAGATGGAGATGAAGATTTGTCATCTTCTCTTGACCGGACAATCAACTATGAACTGGATCAGGTGACTGAACGCTATGTCCGTGCACCAGGTGTAGTCGAAGCAATCAATGCATCAGTGGTTGTCAATCAGAATGCTGGAGTTGTACCTGCAGAACCGCAGATCAGCAGGATCATCAGTCGTGCACTTGGGCTGGATAATCAGGCAGAGATTCCTCTCCCTGGAGATGTAACCGTTGAGATATTACCATTTGCTGAAGGTGAAGATCTGGCAATTGGTGGGGGAGACGGCATTATGGATGAACTAGTGAACTTCCTGACATCAAGCTGGTTGTTTATGTCACTTGGTTTAGTACTAGTCATTGTGGCTATTGCAGTTCTGACACTGTTGAAACGTGGAAAAGAAGCTCAGCAGGCTGAAGAGATGGCAGTTCAGGAAGCTATCCAGCCAGAGCCAGTACTTGTACCGGAAGTGGATCCGATCGAACAGATCGACAAAGAAAACGAAGTGCTTCAGCATAAGAACAAAGTTATGTCTGAAAAAGAAGACCGCGTTCGCACTCAGGCAAAAGAGAACCCTGAGCTGGCTGCTGAATTAATGAAAGTTTGGTTAAAAGACTAGAAAGGGTGTCCTTAATTGGCTGAAACAACTGAAAAATTAGCATCCTCTAAAGAAATGGACGGCATACGCAAAGCAGCTATATTTATGATCTCGCTGGGGCCTGAAACCTCAGCGCAGATCATGAAACAGCTGCCGGATAAGTTTATACAAAAAGTCAGCTATGAGATCGCCAATATCGATCACGTCAGTCAGAAGGAAAGAGAAGACATCATTAATGAGTATCTGGAAATGTCCCAGGCCAGAGAATATATTCTTGATGGAGGCTTCGATTATGCCAAAACGTTGCTTAATAAGGCCTTAGGGACTCAGAGAGCGAAAGAAGTCATTGACATGCTGAACCAGATTCAACTGAGGGAGCGGCCATTCAACATCGCTCGAAAAGCCGACCCTGCCCAGCTGACTAACCTGCTTTTAGGCGAACAGCCACAGACAGTCGCACTGATCCTCTGTTATATGCAGCCGGATAAAGCGGCTCAGATTCTGATTAACTTCCCCCCTGAAAAACAGTCGGAAATCGCAGAACGTATTGGTACGATTACCAGTACATCCCCAGCTGTGATCGAAAAAATTGAAAAGGTCATTGAGAGTAAATTCTCTACATATATTGAAAACGACACTGAAAATGTCGGAGGTGTATCGACACTGGTCGAAATCCTCAACCAGGTCGGCCGTACTACTGAGAAAGCCATCGTCGGTGAACTGGAAGAACGTCAGCCTGAACTGGCTGAAGAAGTTAAAGCAAGTCTATTTACTTTCGAAGATATCATCTCTTTACAGAAGAGCGATGTTCAAAAGGTTCTTCGAGAAGTCAGCAACGACGATCTTGTCCTGGCGCTCAAAGGGGTGTCCGACGAGCTGCGTGACTTTATTTTTGACAACTTGTCCACCAGGGCAGTGGAAACCCTTAAAGAGGATATGCAGTTCATGGGACCTGCCCGTCTGTCTGCGGTTGAAGAAGCCCAGCAGAATGTGGTCACGGTTATCCGCCGTTTAGATGAGTATGGGGAAATTTACATTATGCGAGGCGATCAAGATGCCATCATCGAGTAGGATTATTAAATCTGTTCAGGCAAACGCAAGACAGGACAGCGACTGGATCATTGATACAGCTTATCAGTACGAAGAAGAGGCTGAAGAGTACGAAGGCTATAATCAGGAAGCCGCTGATGAACTGGCCCAGGCTAAGCAGAAGAGTTCTCAGCTTATTCAAAAAGCACAGACTGAAAAAGAGATCATGATTCAGGAAGCTGCAGAAGAAATCGCCCGTCTGAAAGAAGAGGCGTATCGGGAAGCATTCGAAGCCGGTCGAAATGACGGCTTTACACAAGGATTTAGGGAAGGACAGTCCCAGGGGTTCGAAAAAGGAAAAGCGGACAGCCAGGAGCTGATGAGTCAGGCAAGAGCCATGATCACAGAAGCTCAGCTTAATATTGAAGAGTATATTCAGGATAAAAAAGACAGCCTGCTTTCGCTTGCGATCCACATGGCTCAGAAAATCGTTCAGGAACAGCTTGACCTGACGCCGGACGGGATTATGGAACTGGTCCATCCAGTCCTTCATCAGCTTGACCGGAAAGAGGATTACGTCAGTCTGACTGTGCATTCTTCAAAGAGGAAAGAGTTGAGAGAACGCCTGCCTATGCTGGAGAAGAATTATCCAGGTGTCAGATTTGTCGTTTTTGGAGATGACAATATCGACCCGTTGGGCTGTATCGTTGAAAGTGCACATAAAGTTGTAGATCTTCAAGTCAGAAAACAGCTGGAAACTATGGTGGAAGAGATGAAAGAAAGAGAACGTGAGATGAATTGATCGATATTCCATTCGAGTTATATCATGAAACGTTGAATAAAAAGGCCGTGGCACTGAAGCACGGGAAAGTCAGCCAGGTCATAGGACTGATAATAAAAGTCGATGGTCTTGACGCCTTTATTGGTGAAGTCTGTGAGATCGAAATCAAGTCCCGATCGAAGACGGTATTAAGTGAGGTCGTTGGATTCGTCGATGAAACGGTTCTGTTGATGCCTCTGGATGATCTGGACGGCATCGGTCCCGGATGTCTTGTTCGGCCTACTGGAAAAGCACTTAAAATAGAAGTAAGTCCCGATATGCTGGGCAAAACATTCGATGGACTGGGCCGGCCACTGAGTCAGGACGCTTTGGAAAACACTGCAACTTATGATGTGAACCGGGCCTCACCAGATCCCTTTAAGCGGCCAAGAATCAATACGATCATGCAGACCGGTGTTAAAGCGGTCGACGGCATGCTGACTGTTGGCGAAGGACAGAGGATGGGGATTTTCGCCGGATCCGGTGTCGGTAAATCAACACTCCTGGGCATGATGGCCAGATACAGCGACGCTGATGTGATCGTTATCGGACTGATCGGGGAACGTGGCCGGGAGGTTCTGGAGTTCATTGAAAATGACCTTGGTCCAGAAGGCTACAAGAAATCCGTCGTCGTCGCAGCCACGTCCGATCAGCCTCCACTAGTCAGACTTAAAGGCGCATACGTTGCAACTGCAATCGCCGAATATTTCAGAGACCAGGGTAAGAAAGTTGTCCTCATGATGGATTCAGTTACTCGTGTCGCTATGGCACAACGTGAAATCGGTCTGGCTACTGGCGAACCGCCGACCACTAAAGGATATACGCCTTCCGTCTTCACGGTTCTGCCAAAGCTTCTGGAACGTAGCGGAAACGCCGAATCAGGATCAATCACGGCTTTCTACACAGTACTGGTTGAGGGTGACGACATGAATGAACCGATTGCGGATTCTGTTCGAGGGATTCTGGATGGGCATATTATCCTTTCCAGACAAATCGCTTCAGAGAACCATTATCCGGCAATCGACATTCAAAACAGTCTCAGTCGATTAATGAAAGAACTCGTCTCAGACAGTCATGATGAAACGGCAGGCAAAATAAGAGAAAACCTGGCCACTTATAGAGAATCCAAAGACCTGATCGACGTGGGTGCTTACCAGCAGGGGTCCAATCCGATTGTTGACCAGGCGATCAGACTGAACCAGCCAATCAAATCATTCTTAAAACAGAAGACGTCAGAATCGTATGACTTTGAAGACACAGTTCAGGCTATGCGAGCTGTTCTGAATAATCAGCCGATAAGATAAGGAGTAGATTGAATGCAGAATTACCGTTTTTCAATGGAAAAAGTACTCGACTGGCGGGAAGACCTGGAAGAAGAAGCCCAGCGGGTCGTGAAGGAAAAAGAAGATGCCGTCCTAATGGAGCAGGCCAGACTTGACAAAATGGTGTCTGAAAGCAGACGACTTAAAAGTGAGAACCTGTTTAAAAGCAGCATCGATCATCTGAAACGTCACAGTCTATACAAAGACCTGCTTGATGACAAAATCATCAGGCAGCGCCTGTCTCTACAGAAAGCGGAGCAGGAGCTTGAACAAGCTAGACTCGGTCTCCAGCTAGCCCATAGAGACAAGAAGGTCATGCAGAAACTGGATGAAAAAGAACATTACCGCTTTAAGGAAGAAGAAAAGAAAAAAGAACAGTCCCAGCTGGATGAACTGACCACCCTGACTTACGGCAGACCATCCCTGTTTTAAATTACATAAGTGACAGTGAAGGGAGGTGAATACGATAGAAATCGCAGCCTTAACCCATTTAAAGACACTCAGTGTTAAAAATAATGAATCTTCTGATGTGGATCAGACGCTTTTCTCTAAAAAAATGGAAAAATTTTCTACCCAGAAAGGCACTCAGGACTCTAAGGATTTAAAAGGTGAATCGTCCCAGACACCGCTTGAATCTGAAGAAATCGAGGATCTTACAGAAGAGGAAGAAGTAGATTTTACACTCATTCATCCTTTCGTCAGACTTCATCAAGGTCTGGAAGAGCTGCCTGTCGAATTAGGTATCACTGCCCTACATAATCAAACCATTGAAGAAAGTGATACTCAAGAGGTACTGAATACTCCCAAAGTAATCAGTACGATTTCACAGTCAGATTTAACTGGTTCACAGATTAATGAAGATCCTTCTGTCTTAAATAAAGAAGTGGATATCTTAATAGAAGAAGGTACTGGTGAAAACATTCAATATGTAGAGACAGAAAATATATCGCTGAACGGCACTCAAAGACTTGAAGAATCTGCAAAGGATGCTTTTAATGACGCATCTAAGCCAGCTCATTCAGATAATAAGCAAGTAGATGATAATAATGAATTAACATCAATTGACTCTATATCTTCTAAAACTAGTTCAGTCGAGTATGAACAGACAGCGGCACGGAAAAATCCGTCTGACTTTGATAGCAATCTAGAAGGTGCACGAGAACAGAAAAATGATTCATTAGAAAGAATGACGGTGCAGTCAGAAAACTCCACAGAAGATATGGAAGGCCAAGAAAAAGATTTGATTTTTGAACCAACTATAAATTCTTCTGTAAAAGAGTCTGACACTCAGAATAGTTCAATCGATATGAAGTCTTTAGAACAGAACCTTTCTCAAATAGCATCTACAGATAAACAGATAGTCAAGGACAGCCCGAAAGTCGAGGCACAGCCATCAACACCAGTAACTCAGGAACAGAGTCTTGAGGTGATAAGTGAGATGCTGATGACTGTCAGTACAGAAAAAAGTGGAGAAAAGATTTATAACTCTACTTTAACTCTTACTCCAGAAACTTTAGGAGAAGTAAAAATTGAACTGATTTATACCAAAGATGGGATAAGTGGCCAGCTTGTTTTCAGCTCTGAAGAATCAAAAGAGTGGATGGAGAAGCAATGGAATCAGTTGAAACTGCCGCTGGAAACGAAGGGTATCTTTATGAATCAGTTTGAGTTTTCAGTTGTGGAACCATCTGCCGTTTTCAATCAGAATGCAGACACATTTGCACAATCCGGTCAGCAGTTTAATCAGCAGTCACAGCAGCAGTCATCAAGTGCTTCACAAACGTCATACGATAGTCGACTTGTAAAAGAAAGTAATGAAGAAAAAGATAATGGAACTGACTCAGAAACTGAGAGAACAGGACTAAATTTATATGCATAAGAAAAGGAGCAGATCATGACTATTCCATCAAATATGATGATCGGATCTTTAAAGTCGATCCAGCCAGAAGCAGAGACACGTCAGAATTCTGATCTTGATATGGAGCAGTTTTTATATATCATAGCAAATGCCATGAGTATGCCTTCATTTGACGGACAGGGAAGCGGCGGCGGTTCTGAGACAGATTATATTGGACAAATGGTCCAGTTCGGTATGCTGAACGCTGTTAATGATTTGAACGACACCATGCAGACGAGTATGCTGATGAACCAGCAGCAGCAGGCACTAAGCCTGGTCGGAAAACAGGTAACCATAGCCGGCAAAGAAGACCAGCTTGTAAAAGGAGCTGTAGAAAAAGTCAGATTCGATGAAGGCTACGCCACTTTAATGGTAAACGGAAAGTTATATCAGATGAACGATGTCATCGAGGTGAGCCAGTAAGATGGTACAGCCCATACAAGGAAATCACCCGATTAAACCTGTCAACAATCATAAAGACATATCTGATCGCAGAATAGATCCTGCTTTCCAGTCATTTATGAAAGAAGCTATCAGAGAAAGCAGTACCCTCACTGAAGGTGTGACCTTTTCGAATCATGCTCAGAAGCGTCTCGATCAGCACGGCTTCAAACTGAACCAGAATGATTTACATTTACTGGAAGAGGCTGTTGAAACGCTTGAGGCAAAAGGGTCCAGGCAGTCACTGATTCTCTACGATGATCTGGCTCTCATTGCCAGCATCAAGAATAAAACAGTTATAACTGCATTAAAAGCAAACGAAATGAATGATGTCACTAATATAGACAGCGCAATACAGATAAACAAAAATAGATAAACGTAAAAGCCGGACTGAAAAGACGCTTTTTTCTGATGACCGACCGATTCAGAAACGTTTAAAAATGGAGGAAATCACATGTTAAATTCAATGTTCTCAGGTATTACAGGAATGAAAGGCCAGCAAACTAAAATGGACGTTATAGCTAACAATATCGCTAATGTGAATACAACGGGATTTAAATCCCAGCGTGTCCGTTTTCAGGATATGATTTCTCAGACTAATGCCAATGCGCAAGGCCCGAACAATAACGGCCGAGGCGGAATAAATGCTCAGCAGGTGGGACTCGGAACACAAGTTGCAGCGACTGACATGATGATGCAAGGTGGTTCACTTCAGTTTACCGGACGTGCACTTGACTTCGGTATTCAAAACGGGGACAATTCATTTTTTGTTGTCAGCCAGGATGGTGGTCAAAGTGGACTGATGCAGTACACGCGTGACGGCGGATTCTATACTGATAATGAAGGAAATCTTACGACATCAAACGGTTTCCGTCTGATGGGATATACAGCAGCTAATGGAGAATTAGTACCTGCTGATTCTTACAACCAGGATACTAGTCTTCAAGGCGGACTGACAGCACTATCTATCCCTCAGGTCAGAGACGGCTTAACTTTACAGGGCTTCAGTATTGACAGTACCGGGACTATTCTTGGAACGTACAGCGATGGGAATGCATATGTCATTGGACGAATCGCCCTTTCAAACTTCTCCAACCCGGATGGCCTTGTAAAAGCAGGAGAGAATATCTATAACCAATCTGCTAACTCAGGTGTTCCTCAGTTTGGTGGACCTTCTGATGACGGATTCGGTGTCGTTCGTTCTGGATTTTTGGAAATGTCAAACGTCGATCTGGCAACAGAGTTTACAGAAATGATTGTTGCGAGTCGTGCTTTCCAGGCCAACAGCCGAAGCATTACTACGTCAGATGAGATGCTGCAGGAACTGATCAACCTGAAACGTTAATTGATAAGCCGGGACGGATAACCGATTAATGGCTTACCGTCCTGACTACTTAATCAGACTGAAAAGAGGCTTAATATGATTGCGTTAAGAACAGTTTCAGGAAAAGAATTTTACCTGAACAATGATTGTATATTAAAAATAGAACGGGATTTTGATACGCTGATTACTCTTGTGGATCATAAAACACTTAGAGTATTGGATACACCTGAAGAAATTGCCGAAAAAGTAATAGTATTTAAACAAAAAATTTATCAGTCATCGATGGGAGTGTAAGAAGTGAAACGAAATTTATTACCCGTTATTGGGTTAGTAGTAGGTCTCGGATTAATATTTGCCTCAATGGCAGCTGACGGTTCCTTGCTTCGATACTTTGATGGACCTTCTTTAATTATAACGTTTGTTGGGTCTTTATCAGCCATCATGATCAGTTTTCCATTAAGCACATTAAAAAAAGTTCCTGCATTATTGAAAATGCTCATGTTTGCACCGGATGAAAATCGCTGGGGATTGATTGAAACGCTAACTCATTTAGCTAAAAAGAGTCGCACAGAAGGCATACTGGCTCTTGAAAATGAGATTAAAGATCTTGATAATCCTGTTTTGATCCATGGACTGGAAATGGTTGTAGATGGAACAGATATCGATACGATTGAAGAAATTTTAAACGTAGAATTGGAACAAACTGAAGATCGACACTCTGTTGGCCAGCAAGTATTCATTAAATGGGGAGAGTATGCTCCTGCTTTTGGTATGATTGGAACTTTGATCGGACTGATTGCCATGCTTGGAGACCTGCAGGATCCTGCTTTGATTGGTTCAGGAATGGCTACTGCCTTACTAACTACTTTTTATGGGAGTCTTCTGGCTAATATTGTCTTTCTGCCGATTGCAAAAAATCTGGAAATTCAGACGGCCAATGAAATGAAAACGAATGAAATGATTGTTGAAGGGGTTTTGGCTCTTCAAAGAGGAGACAACCCTAGAGTAATTGAACAGAAACTTCAGAGCTTTTTGTCTCAGACTGACAAGAAAAGAAAAAAAGAAGAGCAAAAATCTGTAGAAGTAGCTCAAGAATTTTAAGATTTTGATATGTATTAAGGTTAGGAGAAAAAGATGGCTAGGAAACGAACTAAAGTTAAAAAAGAAGAAGCAGCAGCGGGTTCCCCTGCATGGATGACAACCTTTTCTGACTTAATGTCTTTGCTTTTAACATTCTTTATTTTACTGTTTTCAATGTCTATGGTAAATGAAGAACGCTTTAGAGAAGCAGCAGAATCGCTGCGTATAGCTATTGCTGGAAGCAGCAGTGATTCAATTCTGGATAACAGCGGAGAGACCGTTGGAGATCTGGATTTTGAAGAGTATGGCGACCTCAATGAATATGAGGGTATGGATCCGGAAGAAGTTTCAGCAGAAGAAACACCTATAGACCCGAACTATGTTCCTGAACAAGTTCTTGAATTATATGACACCGTTAATCTTTTTCTCGAAGAAGAAGGACTTGAAGCTGATGTCACCTTATCAAGAGATCAGGAAGGTGTCTATATAGATATCCAGGAAGCCATCATGTTTGACTCTGGCTTGGCCGACCTGAAAGATAATGGGCAGGAAACGTTGAGTCGTCTGTCAGGACTGTTCGAGCTCTTTGACAATGAAGTTATTATCGAAGGGTACACAGATGATGTTCCAACGGGTGGAGGAAGATTCGAAACGAACTGGGAACTGTCCGTAGCCAGGTCAGTGACCGTATTAAGATATTTGTACGAAAATCATGACATTGAACCAACTCGCTTGTCTGCCCGTGGGTACGGGGAATACAGGCCGATCGTACCGAATGATTCGGCAGCGAACCGGGCGCTTAATCGTCGGGTTAACATTGTAATTGTTCATGATGACAGAGAGGAAGTTCCAAGTGGCACAGAATAGTGAACAGTCGAAAAAGAAAAAAGTAAGAAACTTAGTGATAGGGATCGTAGCTGGGGTGATTGTCCTTGTAGCTGGTATGGGAATAGGAATCACAGTCTTTGGTGAACCAGGAGAGGAATCACTGATGAGCCGCTTCAGGTCGTTAAATGAAGCACAGGCGACCGAGATTGCCATCCCACTTGATGAATTTATAGTAAATGTTAAAGGGGAAACAGCTCGAAGTCAGCCGATCGTCAGAATGGAGATCACTGTCACGAGTATGGATGATGACGCATCAGAAATAATCGCTACCGATATCGCAAAAGTAAGAGATGCAGTGATTCACGTTGTATCCAGCCAGTCAGTATCAACTATTATGGAAGAAAAAGACGGGGAGTTCATCGTCAAGGATCAGATTAAGGACAGAATCAATCAGTCTTTGGGTAATGAACTGATAGAAGACGTCTATGTGACGAATATCCTGATTCAAAAATAAGAGAGAGAGGAGATGAGGAAATGGATATAATGGATATTTTCCAGATGATTACAGCTTTGGTTGTGATTGTGTTTTTAGCTAATTTCTTGCTGAAGAAACTAAACGGCATCCAGCAGCCATCGAGCCAAGTCATAAAAATAATCGAGCGGGTGCAGGTTTCCAAATCTTCTTCTCTCTGCATTGTTCAAGTCGAGTCGGAATACATGCTGATGAGTATTTCCGAAACCTCTAATGAGGTCATCAAGACATTTACTAATGAAGAAAAGGAAGCGATCCAGCAGCGTCTGGCTAAGAAGCAGCACAGTCAAGAAGCAGGACAGCTGACGAGTCAAGTCGCTTCATTATCAAGTAAGAGGGCGGCCACGCTCACTACATATATCAAGAAGTGGAAGAAACAGTACACAGAGTTTCAGAAGAAAGGAACACACAAGACATGACAGAAAATCTGGTAGACGCTTTGGCGCTGACTAACGACACGTCTGAAGTCGTCAACTTATATCTTCTGCTTTTTCTGATTGCACTGATTCCTTCCTTTCTGGTACTGACTACAAGCTTTACACGAACAATAATTGTGCTGTCATTTACAAGAAATGCTTTAGGAACACAGCAGAGTCCACCAAACCAGGTGCTGATCGGTCTGGCTCTCTTTCTGTCAGTATTCGTCATGCGTCCAGTGTATCAGGAAGTAAACGAGCAGGCCTTGCAGCCAATGCTGGCGGGAGAAATTACCAGAGAAGAATCGCTGGATATTGCAGAGGAACCGATCAAGACGTTCATGCTCGACCAGACACGGACAACTGATCTGGAACTCTTCGTTCAGCTGAGCGGTGACGATTTCCCTGAAGATCCGGAAGATTTATCGTTATTCACGGTCATTCCGGCTTTTGCAATCAGTGAACTACGGACAGCCTTTACCATTGGCTTTCTAATTTTCATTCCGTTTCTCGTCATCGATATCGTTGTAGCAAGTATTTTGATGTCCATGGGGATGTTCATGCTTTCACCAGTGATGATTTCACTGCCATTCAAGCTTCTGCTGTTCGTTATGGTTGATGGGTGGTATCTGGTGGTCGAGTCACTTATTGGAAGTTTTTATTAAATTAAAGTTCTCGTAAACTCATTGCAAATGTGATCGGTTGTACCAAGCTGAGATGTAAAATGGAAAGGATATACATATGTCAACACAAAATGTTTTAGATGTCCTGCAGGATGCATTCCTGGTCCTCATCAGAGTAGGTGGACCGGTACTCATCACTGCACTGGTAATCGGACTGGTCATCAGTATTATACAGGCAACGACTCAGATACAGGAACAGACGTTGAGTTTTGTGCCCAAGCTTTTTGCAATCTTATTGACACTGGTCCTTCTCGGGAATTTCATGCTGAATACACTAGTGGCTTTCACGGATCGACTCTTCTCGATCATCGCAGGATTGTGATGGCATGACAGGAGAAGTACAGCAATTTCTATTGATCATGATCAGATTGACCGTATTCATCTCGATCAGCCCAGGATTTTCACACTCGTCCTTTCCGACTGTCAGTAAAGTGGCACTGTCGACCGGATTAGCGCTACCTGTGATAGGTGCTGTTCCAGCGATTACAGCTGAACTGGCCATGGGAGATTTTTTGCTGCTGGGAATTAGAGAACTGCTTATCGGTATGGCACTTGGTTATATTACGCTGCTGTTTTTTACGGCAGTAGAGATTGCCGGCACCCTCGTAGACTTTCAGGTCGGATTCTCTATGGGCGCAATATATGATCCATCTCTAGGAGTCAACGCATCCTATTATGGACGGATCTATTATTGGATTTCGATCATGATTTTTTTCATAGCGAACATACATCATCAGGTCATTACAACACTGGTTGAATCGTTTACCTGGGCACCAATCAGTACGGATCAAGTGATGCTTACACATATTGGTCTAGAAGGCATCGTACGACTGTTCGGCCATCTGTTTGCCGCAGCCATTTCACTTGCTATCCCACTTATAATCGTCGCTTTGCTTTCTGAGTTAACCCTTGCTCTGATATCCAGAACAGTTCCTCAGATCAACGTACTGATACTGGGGATGCCGATGAAAACACTGGTGAGTCTGATATTCATGTTCTTCTTTTTACCACTACTCATGAGAAACATAGGGGACCTGTTCCCGGATATGATCAGATATATGAACGAATGGCTGTATTCTCTTCAGTAAAGGAGGCGATGACTGATGGCGGCAGATAAAGACGGAAAAACAGAAAAACCCACCCTAAAGAAACTCCGTGAAGCGAGGAAGAAGGGACAGGTGCCGAAAAGTCAGGATTTGTCTTCGGCTATATCATTCGGACTTTTTGCTTTAGGCTTTACTGCTCTGGCCATGTATGTCCTTCAACGAGCCTATGTCTATCTGCAGCAATCCCTTCGTTTCGGGAATGATCCGGCACGGGTGGTTCATGAACTGCCTGCAATGGGAATGAATGCCATCATCTGGTTCATCGTTCTAGCTGCACCATTTCTAGGCATCGCCTTTTTCACTGGAGTTGTTGGAAATATGGTTCAAGTAGGTTTTCTCTTTACGAAAGAACCCTTAAAACCTAGTTTTAGCAAAATCAATCCAATCAGTGGCTTCAAGAATATCTTTGGTAAAAAGGCACTGTTCGGACTGGTGAAGAACTTGATGAAACTGTTTATTGTCGTAGGGTTTACAGTCTATACACTTTATCAGTCAGCTGTTGTCATCTTGAATGCCGGTAGAGTAGGTTCCTTTGCCATCTTTCCTCTAATGATCGAGCTGGTCAGTCAGCTGGCTTTTCAGCTGGCCGTTTTCATGGCCATACTCGGCATACTGGATTATGTCTATCAGAGGTACGACCATAAGAAGAACTTGATGATGTCCATGCAGGAAATCAAAGATGAGTACAAGGAAATGGAAGGGGACCCTCAGGTTAAATCTCAGCGTAAAGCGCGCTACAGAGATATGCTAGCTGGAAATATAAAAGACGTCGCTGAATCAACTGTTCTAATCACCAACCCGACTCACTTTGCTATTGCAGTGCGTTATGACCAGACAAAAGATCAGGTACCAGTCGTCTTAGTCAAGGGTCAGGACCAAATGGCACTCAAGATGAGAGAACTTGCCAGGCAGGAAAACGTACCGATTATTGAGAACAAACCGCTCGCAAGAGCTCTATATAAACAAGTTGAACCAATGGATCCAATACCTACTGACATGTATGAAGCAATCGCAGAAATTCTTGCACTGATCTTCCAGGCAGAAGCTAGCAGAAAACACAAGATATAAAAAAGGATGAGTACTTATGAACAACCCGATGGCAGCTAAACGTAAAGCGGCACTAGCCAACACTTTAAATATAATCATTGCTTTTGTCGTCGTCTCTATTATCGGTATCATTATCATCCCAATGCCCACATTTATACTAGATTTCCTTTTAGTCGTGAACATATCATTAGGCATAACGATTCTCGTACTAACTCTGTTTACGCACTCTGTACTTGACTTTCTGAGTTTCCCGACCTTGCTCCTGATCACGACAATGGTTCGATTGGGTCTGAATATCAGTTCGACCCGTCTGATTCTGAGTCAGGGAGACGCCGGACAAGTCATTGATACATTCGGAAGCTTCGTTGCAGGGAATAACTACATTGTAGGGGCCGTCCTGTTCATCATTATCGTGGTTGTTCAGATGATAGTCGTTACAAACGGAGCCAGCCGAGTCGCTGAAGTATCGGCGCGTTTCACACTGGATGCCATGCCAGGTAAACAGATGGCAATCGATGCGGACCTGAACAGTGGTCTGATTACTGAAGAACAGGCTAAACTTAGACGTTCAAACCTTGAAAAAGAAGCAAACTTTTACGGTGCCATGGACGGAGCCAGTAAATTCGTCAAAGGAGATGCCATTGCCGGAATCATTATCACACTGATCAACTTGGTTGGTGGGATTGCCATTCATTCTCTTCAAGGGGACTATACGATAGGGGAAGCACTGGTTCACTTTGGTCAGCTGACTATCGGGGATGGTCTAGTCAGTCAGATCCCTTCGCTTCTGATATCAGTCGCTTCCGGTATCCTGGTTACCCGAACAGCTAATGAAAAAGCCTTCGGAGATACGATCGGTGGGGAGTTGTTCCATACACCTCAGGTCATGTATATCGTTGGTACTCTGATGGTCGTATTCGCCATGGCACCTGGCTTTCCGTTCTTCCCATTCATTCTATTAGCTACTGGCTTGTTCGTCGCAGGTTATCTTGTCAGTGAAAGTCAGAAAGCCACTGAACAGGATCTTGCAGCTCAAAACCTTCAGGCAGCAGCGAGTCGTGAGGCAGAACCCGTCGAGGAATCAGCTTCTCAGTTTCAGGTCGACCGTATTGCCGTTGAGATTGGCTATGGTCTGATTCCGCTGGCAAATGAAGATCAGGAATCCAGCATGACCGACCAGATCGCGGCCATTCGTAAGCAGCTTTCCTATGAACTGGGAATACTTCTGAATCCCATCCGTATAAGAGACAACCTGCAGTTGGCGCAGCATGATTATGTTATTAAGATAAAAGGAAATGAAGTTGCCCAAGGGACCCTTTATCCCGATATGTTTTTGGTCGTTGAACCAGGAGGGATGGAAGAGGAAATCGACGGGATCGACGCAAAAGAACCTGCTTTTGGATTGGATGCGCTCTGGGTAACAGAGAAAAACAAGGAAATTGCAGAGCTTCATGATTATACTGTGGTTGACCCGTTAACCGTTCTAGTTACACATGTCAAAGAAGTGATGAAGCAGAATGCGGATGAACTGTTAGGCCGCCAGGAAGTCAAGGAACTGCTCGAAGGGCTGAAAGAGCATTACAGCGTTGTTATCGATGAACTGATTCCTGATATCCTGCAGCTGGGTGACGTTCAGAAAGTCCTTCAGCGCCTTCTACGTGAGGGTGTGCCAATCACCGACCTAGTTACGATACTGGAGACGCTTGCCGATTACGGCAACACGACAAAAGATCATGAAACACTCACGGAATATGTCAGACAGGCACTTAAACGGACGATTGTCAAAGAACATATGGATGATCAGAACACACTAAATGTTCTGACTGTTCACCCTGAAGTCGAGGAACGTCTGGCGTCAAGCATTCAGAAGTCGACGCAAGGATCGATACCTGTGCTGCAGCCTCAGGAAGTCAATCAGCTGTTTGACAGTATCAATCAGCAGAGTGCCATGCTGACTGCTCAAGGAATTCCTTTTGTCCTGCTGACTTCACCTAAAATCAGACCGGCGATGCGAAACCTGCTGTCGTTCAATTTTCCGGACCTGACTGTCCTGTCATTAAATGAGATACCTAATGAATGTGCGATCGAGAGCACTGGAATGGTAAGCATGAATTAGAATGGAGGGAGAACATGGAAGAGCAGCTGAGAAACGACACGGTCATGCAGTATATGCCGCTTGTACATAAAGTGGTTCACGGACTGAAAATCAATAACAAAGAATACGAACATGAAGACCTGGTCAATATCGGAGTGATTGGCTTGATGAAAGCCATAGAGAAGTATGATGATGCCTTAAATGTCCCTTTTATCAATTATGCCTACATGCGAATTAAAGGTGTTATCATCGATGAGATAAGAAAGACATCCAGGGTATCCCGCAATAAAATCAAGGCAGTCAATGAGTATTATGATGCCATCAATTCACTGCAGCAGACCTTGCTTAGAACACCGACAGAAAAAGAAATTTGTCAGCAGATGGGTATCACTGATACTGACCTGAAGAAGATTTATGAAACGGTTCACCAGCTGTCGGATGTCTCCCTTGATGATATTCTATTCGAGGATTCGTCCAGTGAAACGAACATTATGGAAGTCATGAAGGATGAATCGGCAGTTCAAGCGGAAGAAAAACTGATTAAAAAAGAGCAGCTTTCCTTCATGAAAGAAGCCATTCTGACTCTTTCTGAAAGAGAACAGCAGATTCTTCAGCTCATTTACTTTGAAGAACTGAGCATGAAAGAAGTCGGCTACATTTATGATATTTCAACACCGCGGGTTTCCCAGATCCACGGAAAAGCTCTCCTTAAACTAAGAGAAGTGATGAGAAAGGACTATGCACATGATTAGAGGTCTAGATACTGTGTCAGGGAGCTTCAATGTCCTGACCCAGAAACAGAAAAATCTGGCGACAAATGCAGCGAATACGATGACGCCAGGCTACAAGTCCCAGCAGCTGATGACCAGTACCACTGAACAGACAGATGTACATAATTACACTAGAGGGCCTGAATCGAATAGACGCAGAGATGTCGGATCAATTGTCTTCGGCAACCAGCTGGACGAAGCCGTACGAAACTTTTCATCAGGCGGTCTGCAGCTGACGGATCACAAAACTGATCTGGCTGTCAACGGCGACGCCTTTTTCACCGTGCAAAATGATGCAGGTGAACTCCTTTATACAAAAAACGGGAACTTTTCCGTGAATGCCGACGGACAGCTGATCACCCAGGAAGGATACCTCGTCATGGGAATCGAGCAGAACGGCGGCATGTCTCCGATCATGGTGGGAACTGATTTCGAAGAAGCATTCACAGTAAGCAATAATGGCTTTGTCTATACCAATGACCGTAACGTGCCACAGTTCCTGTACATGACCCAGTTTGATGATCCAACCGGCCTGACAAGTGCTGGTGGGACTTTGTTCCAAGGTGACGGCGGAGCACCTGCAGGAAATGGCTTCACGATCGAACAGGGCTACGTGGAATCATCAAATGTCAATATGGTCGATGTGATGAGTGATATGCTACAGATCTCGAGAGAATTTGAAGCCAACCAGAAAGTCCTGCAGTCTGCCGATGAAACACTAAGACGGGCGACTCAGGAAGTCGGACGGACATAATCTGATAAAGGGAGGTAGGAGAGCTAGTGAATATACCATATAGTATTTCTAAAAGTGCCTTGCAGTCGCAGCAGCATAGAATGAACCATGTTGCCCATAATATTTCAAATGTCAATACAACTGGATTCAAGAAAAAGGATGTTCAGTTCAGTGAGCTCATGCATAATGCGGTGACTGAACAGGATGTAAGGTTATCTGAAAATGCCGATCCTCTTTCACTGAATACTGGAGTGCGCATTGCCGGAACGAAAGACAGTTACACCCAGGGTGGGCTGGCTCATACAGGAGACACCTATCATCTAGCTATTGGAGGAAACGGGTTCTTCGGGATCCGTAATGCTGACAACGAACGGCTGCTGACACGAGATGGCGCTTTTCATTTAAATGATACAAACCAGCTCGTCAATGACAGAGGGGACTTGCTGGAAGTTAACTTGACTGTACCGGCTGACCAGTGGGCAGGAGGAACAGTCAGCATCGACAAAAATGGCGACATACTCAGCCTAGTCAACGGACAGTCGACAGTAGTCGGTTCGATTCCACTATTTCTTCCCGCTAACTCAAGTGATATCGAACCGGCAGGAACCAACACTTACCGAGTGGCAGAAGGCGCTGACCTGCTGATCTCAAATGCGGATCAGGGAGGCGTCGGTACGATCATGAGCGGGTACCTGGAAGAATCCACTGTAGACCTGGCTCAGAGCATGATGGAAATGATCATGTCTCAGCGTGCCTATTCGCTTAATTCAAAAGTGATGCAGAGCACAGACGAAATATACTCACTGATCAATCAGTTCACTTAATTAAACTAAGAAAAACTTTTCCGAGTTAGAGGAGGACACCCTGATGATCCGATTAATGAATGTATCCAAGCATTATAATAAGACCCAGACTCAGGCACTGAAAAATGTCTCCATTGATATCGATCAGGGGGAATTCGTCTATCTGATCGGTAAAAGTGGCTCAGGCAAATCGACTTTACTCAAGCATCTGTATGGTCAGGTGAAACCTACGAACGGTCATGTGGTGTTTGACTCTTATATTGTCAGCCGATTGAAGTCGAATGAACTGTATCGCCTCAGACGAGAGGTCGGTGTTGTATTTCAGGAGTACAACCTTCTGGACTATAAAACGGTCTATGAAAATGTAGCCTATGTGCTGGAAGTGACCGGAGTTGAGGAAAATCAGATAGAAGAGCGTGTGATGGAAGCCTTGACTACGGTAGGTCTTAAGCACAAGGAGCTCGACCTGCCTGAACATTGTTCCGGTGGAGAACAGCAGCGGATCGCTATCGCTAGAGCCATTGTACATAAGCCGAAACTGCTGATAGCCGATGAACCGACAGGCAGTCTGGATCCGAGGACCAGCCTCAAGATGCTTCAGCTTCTCCACAAGATAAATAGATCTGGTACAACAGTTGTCATGTCTACTCATGATTACAGCTTTGTCGAGCATATGCCTGCTCGAGTGATCCGGCTTGAAAACGGAATCGTCAAGAGTGACCGGTCTAAAAATCATACCCTGCTGATATTGAATAATACAATGGGTGAATTTTACGTCGTTTAACAGAAATAATTGCACGCGCAAGCATGTCCAGGATCGAGCCTGACTGCTTCCGCGTGCTTTTTGCATTTAGAAGAAACACTGGAGCGTGTTTCTACATTTTATAAGTGCTGTTGAAGATGAATGCCTCATAAGTCCAATATATGAGCCATTCACAACTCATAATTACTGATGAATGCCTTATAAAACCTATATATGAGGCATTAAAGACGTAACTGCATGCTCCAATCCGTTATAAACCACTAATATGAGGCATTCATCACTAAGATCCTCGTAGCCGAGCGACTCGACCACTAACAGAACCCAGCACACAAGGGAGAGAACCTGTAAATGCATCCATTCATCGCAGTAAAAAGGATCCCCGTTCGGAGAATCCTTTAATAGACATATTTATAGAGTATGTGCGGCAGGTTTTCTTCTGAAGAATGAACGTTGCTTAGGTTCGTCGTTCAATGTAACTTCTTCTATCTGATCCTGTTTACTCAATTGAAGACTTTCGATAAGCGGGTTCAGTTTTTCGACTTCACCAGCCAGAGAACGAGCCAGTTCTGTTGTGTCTTTTATGAGCTGCAGTTGTCTATCTGATTGTTTGTCAGTAGATTCAGTAATGGCTGCCGTTTCTTCAGCAATTTCCTGCATAAGATCGAGCGCCTGCAGAATTTGTCTGGAGTTCTCTGAAATGACCTTCGATGTAGAAGCAGTTCTATTGATATCAGAGTCAAGGGTCTTTACAGCTTCCAGAATATACTTGAACTTCAATTCTGTTTTAGAGACACTATCGAGACTGTCTGCCATTTTAACCTGTCCGTCACTGACTGAATCTCTTGCCAGAGTACTGTCTGACTGAATTGTGCTGACGATGTCTGAGACTTTACTTACTGCTTCATCAGTTTGAGTAGATAGTTTTCTGACTTCCTCAGCAACCACCGCAAAACCTTTACCTGCCGCACCAGCCTGAGCAGCTTCAATTGCAGCATTTAATGCTAGCAGATTCGTTTTTTCGGAAATTTCAGAGATAACGGTAATGATGCTGCTGATTTCACTGGATCTCGAGTCAAGAGAGGAGACAATCACGTTGACCTGTTCAAAAGCCTCTGCCAGGCGATGCATATCTTCAGTCGTCTGTTCAACAAGGCCAAACCCTTCAGTAGATTCAGTTGTCATAACTTTAGAAGAGGATACTATATTTTTTGAATTGGCTTCGATTTCTTTTATCGAACTGGAAAATGAATCTAGTATGCCATGGCTACTTATAGTCTGATTAACTTGTTTTTCGGAACCGGAGCGAATACTCAATAGAGAAGACTTGACTTCTTCACTACTCAACTGAGTATCATTTGCGTTTGCTGATAGCTGACGAGCTGTTCGGTCGACTTGAGAACTAGTATCTGTCAGCTGGCTGATGATAGACTGGATTGTTTCTTCGCTGTTTTTGTTAATAGCTTCCAGAGTCTTAACTTGCTGCTGATTTGATGCTATCTGCCAGATAACGGCACCAGCAGTCAATAACAAAAATACAGCATGGATAAGGACCATGACAAAGGAATAATTTCCTGGCCCATAGACGAAGAAAGTTGCTGGGAAAAAGAAATAGCCGAACAGATGCTGAAATGCGAATATACCAGTCATCAAGAAAACTAATGGAATCGAGTTATAATAGGCCATAGTGGCTACTACCATGAAGATTCCAAAATGATATTCAACAGCTCCAAATCCTCCCATAATCATGCTGATAACAGACAAGGTGAGCGTGAGAGTCACTGTCACCGGTAATATTAGGGAATTAGATTTAAAGTAATATAGATAAATTGATATGAGTAGAAGGAGCAGAGGAATAGTGAAAAAGAGACCATTTACCATGCCGTAATATGTCGGAACGTCTATTCCAATAGATTCATGACCGGCACCTCCATGCGCGTGAGTATCAATTGTAGACTGTCTGTGTAAAACATGCACGAGCACATTCAAGCCGAATGTAATACTCGCTAACCCAACCATTAACTTATTTTTATTCATTCCATCATCCCTCGTATTAGATTTAAAAGTAACCGCTGATTACAAATGTTATTATCGGATTATATTAAAGGTTTTTAAGCAAATCTGTAAAAAATATAAATAAAGACGTGTATACTGATACATAACATAAGCTATTTATAAGTGAATGGAAGTTTAAAGGAGAATGAACGATGATTGAAAAATGGAACCTTAATCTGGAAGAAACGAAGATTTGGTTAACTTTAGGCGGGAGTGTGTTGTTTTCTTTTCTTCTTGCAATCTTAGTGATTTCCTTGGATACGAGACTAATTACATTGAATGAGTATTTTCCAGAGTGGACCTTAACAAGTGTCGATCTGGCAAGGGAGATTCTCAGTCTGTTGGCAGGTTCTCTATTCTCAGTTGCAACCTTTACTTTTGTGACTATGCTGACGATTGTCACGCTTTACACATCCAATTTCAGCCCCGTGCTACCGAGAATTTTCTACTTAACCGAGTATCAATGCAGACGCTAGGTGTCTTTTTAGGCGGGTTCATCTATTGTCTGTCTTCTCTCTTTTTCATGAGAAGTTCAGAAGATGAGTTTTTAGTTGTATCAGCTACCGTAGCCTTAATCTATGCATTTGGTGCAGTAATTATGTTTACGCGTTTTGTATACTCCAGTTCGCAATATGTACAGCTTGAAAAACTGATCCACAATTTATACAGTGAAGCAGAAACAGTATACGAGAACTATATCGAACGCTTAGAGGATTACCGGACAGTAAAGCATCTGCCTGAAGTAGAGTATATGTACACTTACATGATTAAAGCCAATCAAAGCGCCTATATTGAACACATTCATTTCGACTCATTGAAGTTAATAGCTGATGAAATAGAATCCTTAGCTGAAGTGAAAATTAGAGTAGGGGAATTTGTATCTGAAGGAGAACCCGTCGTGGAGATCAGGTCAAATAAGAATATCAAAGATATATTTCAGCTGACCGACAATGTGAATCAAAGCTTTAGTTATGAGGAACAGAAGTCTGCAATGTACGACCCGGACTATGGCCGTACGAAACTTACAGAAGTTGCTTTAAGAGCTGTTTCGCCAGGTATCAATGATCCTAATACAGCGATACATATCCTGCACTACAAATCCCTTCTGGAAAAACGCTTAGCAGCGTTGCCAGGAAAATATGTCATAATGTGGGAATCAGATGAGTCCCTGGAAGATAAAGATGAGTCACCTGAGTCATATGTAGGTAAAGTTTTTTATAGGTATAATGATTTTTCTGAGGACCTTTATAGAGGGTACTGGCAGCTTGTGTTCTACATGCAGAAAGATATTTCCGGTGTTCATGCACTTTTTGAAGCAGTAAAAACGATTGTCTATTCTGCTCATCCGGATAATCTAGGATTCATTAAGGAGTACAATGACTATCTTTATAATATGACTTCAAAAAACTTTAATGAATCATTCGATTTAATGATCATAGAAAAAGATTATGTGCGGATAAAAACCATCATAGCAAAAAAAGAAAATGAGACTAAAGAAAATAATAGTAAAGAGGCGGTCTGACCGTCTCTTTTTCTATGCAAACTATCAGACATTATGGTCTTAACTTTTCGAAAAACTATCCGATAATAACTACTAGGAAGACTATAGAAGGAGTGTAATTAAATGAAGACAGCTGCTGTACCGGCTCCAAAAAAGTTATTTAATGAATCAGAATCAAACCTTAATATGAAAGAGTCGTTCAATGTAAAAGCAAACAAATTGATGACTTATATTATGATCGGAATGGTACTTAGTGCTTATCCTATTGTGTATTTATTTTCAGTAATGGACTGGATCGAGCAGGACAATTTCCTTGCTTTTCTAAGTTATACTGCAGTAATTCTGGTACTGATGTTCCTGTCATTAAAAGTATTCGGACAGAAATCCTATGGAAAATTTATTACTATCGGCCTGATGTATGCATTGCCTATAGCAATTAGTTCAACCTTATATACAAGAACAGCCTGGACCGTTCTGTTTCTGTACCTGATATTGTCCATGCTTTACTTGGATAAGAAAGTTCTTTATCTTTCAGGAGGCCTGGGCGCACTCAATCTGGGCTTGATCGTTTCTCTTGATTATACAATGATCAGTGACCCTGTAGAATTCAGCATCATGGCGGTGCTGTACCTGTTTGCAGTAGTAGGGGGTTATCTGGTAGTCGCAGGAGGAGAAAGACTTATTGCTCAGATATCTCAGGATATTCACGAAATAACGCTTCAATTTAAAGAACTTGAGTCTGTTATCAAAAGTAAAATTTTAGTTTAGAGGAAAAAATATATATAGTACATCAGTATGATTAATTTTTAAATTATCTAGAAATTTAATGATTAAAGTATGATAAACTATACCTAGTTATACAATATACGTATTAAACTGCATAATTATCGAGCTGCTGAGCTGCTGAGCTGGTTATGTAAAAGGAGCACAGAATCGTATGACAATCATCTCTGGATGGGCCACTGAAATTATGAAAGGACAAGTGAATAACTCGCTTTATGTCGAGTATTTATTTGTGTTAGTTGCGTTGGGCATCTTGTTTATTGCAACTAAAAACTTTTTCAAGGCACCATACATATATTCAATCGTAAGTGATCCGCTTAAGTTTCCAGAGGATCAGAATGAAAAAGTTATAGCTTTTGGCTGGATTCAGAAACTGAAAAACAAGCTGTTTTCTTCAAGAGGAAAGAAAACTGAGTGGATACAAGAAATAGAGAAGAAAAAACATGAGTTGAATCAAGTCAAATACTTCGACATGCTTACAAAGCTTCCAAACAGAGTGAAACTAATGAAAGATTTCCAGGAACGCTTGTCTTTACATGCGACGAGAGATGCTGACGTGGAAGTAGCCATATTTATGCTGGATATTGATCGATTCAGAATCATCAATGAGCTTCATGGGCGACAGGCAGGAGATTTGGTCTTGATAAAAATTACTGAGCGCCTTCGAACTCTTTTAGGTCAGCGAGCGGTAATTGCCAGAGAAAGTGAAGATGAAATTTATATTCTCATAGAAGATGTAACTGAGAAACAGACGATCAGCCTGGCTAGAGACATCATCGACTTGTTTACTAAGCCGTTCAAGGTCAACGGATCGACATTTTATGTTACTGCCAGTGTTGGAATCAGTCGATATCCTGAAACAGCTCAGGATATGGAAGCTCTGATGCAGCAGGCGGAGATCGCCATGTATAAGGTCAAGAGAACTGGTAAAAATAATTACCATCTGTTCATGACAGATGATGCTGCAGCTATTGAACGTAAGCGACGAATTGAATTCGGGCTGAAAGAGGCACTGCTTCATAATGAACTGTACCTTGTCTATCAGCCGAAAGTAAGAATGAATGATGAAAAAATCATCGGTGTGGAGGCTCTACTTAGATGGGATCATCCTATTTTAGGCACTGTTTCACCAGCAGAATTCATTCCTATTGCTGAAGAGTCGGGCATGATCAACGAAATTGGCTACTGGGTCATTTATGAAGCCGTCAGACAGGCCAAAGAATGGCAGAAAGAGGATATGCATTTACATATTGCCGTCAATGTATCCGCCATGCAGTTTGAAGACACCTATTTTGTTACTCGAATAAAGAATGTTCTGGAATTATATGAAGTAGATGCGAAAAACTTCATTGTTGAAATCACTGAAAGTGTCATGCAGGATGTTGAACACGCGAACCGTGTCATTAAGGATCTTCATCACATTGGCGTCAACGTTGCGATAGACGATTTTGGAACAGGGTATTCATCACTAAGTGTTCTCAATAATGTATTTATCGACATTGTTAAAATCGACAAATCATTTATTGATCATGTTGTTTCCAAGGAAAACACTGCTTCATTAGTCAAAACAATGATACAAATGGGTAAGAGTTTGGATTTCAAGATTATTGCTGAAGGTATTGAAAACATAGAACAATCGAACTTTCTTAAAGAGAATGCTTGTGAATATGGTCAAGGTTACTTTTTTAGTAAACCTGTGTCACCAGCTGAGGTCACTAGACTAACTAAACTTAAATTACAAAACTGAACAGTTTAAAGATGCTCAATAAAAGAAGTCTCATGATGTTAATATACGTCTGACTAATTTTGTTGAGTGTTTTTTATTAATATTTGTTATAATTGAACAAAATAGCACAAAAGTTTTCATCTATCTTAACAATTAATATAAGGTTAACTAGAAAATGTACAAGTTGTTTTTAATGTTTCAATTCATATTAAGCCTTTACATCCTAACAGATATTTTGAATTAAGAATAATTGACGGACTTAATATTTATAGATAAACTAGCTTTAATGAAAAAATTCTAAAAATAATTTAATGTTGGAGGAAACAGCATGGTATCAGTAAAGAAAAAAGGGGGCATATGGCTCTCGTTCTTCATCCTTTCTCCTTTGATTTTTTATCTGGCTTTACCGACGTTTTCTCTGGAACAGGTATGGTCTGTAGACTATATGTTTTTTGTTATGCTTTGTCTGTTAGTCTCCTTTTATCCAATACATACTGAAAAATCAATTTTATTTCTAACAAATGGAGTCTCAGTAGCCGTATTTATTATTTATGGATTATTTGCAGAAATTGTTGTAACCACCCTGGCTTTACTTGCATTAATGCTGCGTTCTAATATAAAAAGCGATGAACATTACCGGTATCCCCTTAACCTGCTCATGTTTCAGCTTCTATCATTAGTGTCGGCATTTGCTTATTACACTGTTTTACCTATGGTATCAGATGGCGGGATGTCTAGTTTCAGTTTAACGTAATTCCGAAAGAAGTCTTCCACTTCTAAGCGTATGGGTGCGAAGCACCAGTGAAAGTGGGAGATGAATTTCGGTCAAGCGATAGCTTGAAGTGGTTAATGTCATTCTCATTTGGTATACTTTATATATAGACGATAACCAAGTCTATATAGGCGACAACCAAGCCTACTGAGTATTCCTTGGCGTTAGCCAAGTAAAAGAAAACCTATGAGGCAGGGACTGCCTTTTGAGCCTACCCATATCCGATTCCTCTGTCTGCATGAAACCTGTGCAGACAAGAATGGAGTTCGTAGGAAGCCCCCACTTCAAAATCCGGAGGATTTAAGTGGTGGGTAGTTCACCACGGCCATCCCAATCGTGTTTATGTTCTGTTAAGTCTGGATGAAAATATAAAGAAAAAATTAGGAGGATGATAAAATGAGAAACAAAATCAGACAGATGATGAAAAAAGAAGACGGATTTACACTAGTTGAACTGCTGGCGGTTATAGTTATATTGGGTATTATTCTAGCTATTGCAATTCCAGCAATTGGTGGAGTTATTAGCAGAGCAAATACAGATGCAGAAACAGCTGAAAATGCACTAATCGAAGACGCTGCGCGACTATACTTCACTCAAAACGATGGAGCAACAGAAGTTAGCGTAGGTACCCTCGTAGAAGAAAACTACCTCGATCCTAGCGATGGAAATCTATCTAGTGATAATACTCGAATGGTAGACAGAACCGATACTGGAGGAGCAGAACTCCGGACATAGAATTAACGATTAATTATAAAAGAAAGACCCCCACTCGGGGTCTTTCTTACTACATAGGAGTAAATAATGGACATATTTTTCATAGTATTTTTCTTTTTATATGGCTTGATCTTCGGCTCGTTTTTCAACGTGGTGGGCCTTCGTGTTCCTACGAAATCCCTTTTCAGTGAAAAACGGTCATACTGTGATACGTGCCAGCGGACACTGAACTGGAAAGAGCTGATCCCGGTTTTCTCATATCTTATTCAAAAGGGGAAGTGTCGAGGATGCTATGAACATATCTCTCTAATCTATCCACTGATGGAACTGGCGACCGGCATATTATTTGCGTTAAATTACTATTTCTTCGGATTCACTAACCGAATGGTTCTGGGCCTCCTACTGATCAGTCTAATTATTCCGATAACTGTATCGGACATTGAATATAAGCGGATACCAAACAGGCTCCTGCTCTTTTTCAGTCCGCTGTTTCTTATGTATCGTCTGTTCTTTCCGCTTAACCCTTTTTACATATCAGGCATCGGTGCAGCCGTCGCCTTCATACTCGTCCTGATAATTATCTTAGTCTCTAAAGGCGGCATGGGTGTTGGTGATCTGAAGTATTTTACCTTATTTGGTTTTGTTTTTGGATTATATCACTTTCTGTTGTTATTCTTCCTTTCTACTTTGTTCGGCAGTATAGGGGGGCTCATTACAATGAAGGTCAAACGCCTCGGCAAGAAGTCTCGTATCGCTTTCGGGCCATATATCGGGCTGGCGGCATTGACTGTCTTCTTTATTGGAGAACCGTTGATCGGCTGGTATATTTCATTGTTTTGAACAGTATCTACTGAAATTGATAGATTGACATGAAGAACTTCTGGAGGAATCATTATGTTATTTAAAGCCAAACCACATCTGTTCATGCAGTTTCTTGAACGCAGTATCAAGTATCTGGTGATGGACAGTCAGAGAAAAACACTCATTGAAAAAGACGAACTTGTTTTTGATACAGCTATTGTTCAGGAAGGCAGACTGACTAATGTGCCGCTTCTTCAGGCCCGGATCGATGCACTCATCAAAGAAAAGAAATGGAAAAATGCGAAGGTGTCCATCGTTCTCCCAGACGATTTTGTCACGATTCGTGAGGAAGACATTCCAGTTCAGCTTGCTTCAAATGAGATCAAAGATTACTTGAATCTACATATCAACCAGTCGATTCGTCTGCCTTTTGATCACCCGAAAGTGGATTATGAAGTCATCAGAAGGAATGAAACGACTCAGACGCTTTTTCTTGCCGCTTATCCTGGAGATCAGGTTCGTCATTATCTGGACCTTCTGGAAGGAGTGTCTTTGAAACCGGAAGTGGCAGATATTTCGTCTCTTTGTGTCTACCGAATTCTAGACCAGCAGACTCAGATTAAAGCCAAAGAAGAGGATCATGTCATGGTTCTGCAGTGGAATCCAGTGGATACCTCGATCACAGTCTTCAATAAAGGAATCCCACAATTCAACAGGCATACGCGATCTCAGAGACTCATGGAATCATGGAACCTGACGAGAGAAGGTAAGTGGGAATGGAAAAGCACGGATGAAGAACTGACAGATAATCTGGAGGACCAGCTGAATGGTCTGGAGCGGTTTATGGATTTTTACCGCTATTCCGTTATGGATGGAAAAGACAGCGTTTCAGCTATCGTGCTGAGCGGTTATTTCCCGGATCTTGACCGTTTGAAACGCCTGCTAGATGAACGTTTCACTGTCAAAATAAGCTTGGTCGATCTTCCTTCCCAATTTGTACAGGCTGACTCTGTCCTGTACGGTTTGTCGTTAAAAGAGCCTAAGTCGGGGCAATCCCTGTTCGGGGCCTCAAAGGAGAGCCTAGGAACTAAACATAAAAAGGTAGGAAGAGGATTCAGGAAAGTAGAGAATCTGACTGTTGAGGACGAAGGGGAAGTGGCCAAATGATCGAGATCAATTTTTTTGAGAAGAAAGCTAGAAATGTGCTTCCTCATCTGATGGTTGTTTTCTTTTTTGCCGGAGTTATACTAATAGGAATCTATTTCTATCTGATGCACGGGCTCTACATTCGACAAGATCAGCACAGTATGCAGCTTCTCCAGCAGCGTTCCGAGGAAGTGTCAGTGGCCCGGGAAATGTCTAGAGTAGACCGGGCAATCACGATGAATGAGCAGGCTATTACAGTGCTGGAGGACAATCAGTATCCTCTAGTCTATCTGACTGATGACATCTCCAGTGTGATTCCTGACAGCGAAGAAACGGTTGTGACATTCACTTTAACCGAAACGAATGAGCTGATGGTACAGCTGGACCAGTCATTAGTAGAAGAAAGTGCAGAATTAATAGCCGATCTTGAAGAGCTTCCCTATGTCACCCGAGTGCACATGACTCGTCTCGAAAATCAGGGGGAGGATGCCGGTCATCTGATCGAACTGACACTGGACATCGATGAGCAGATTCTGAAAGAAGAGGGGGAAGTGCAATGATCATCAAATGGACTAGAGAATCCCTTCTGGTGATGCTGACCCTTATCATGATTCTGATTGCTCTGTTCTATTATGGAAACAGATATTTTATTGAACCGGTAAGGGCTACTGCGGAAAACTCCGCAGCTATCGTCAGTGAGCAGGAATCGCTCCTGGATGCTTTCCCGCCTTCTGAACAGGATCTTAATGAGCTGGAAGAGGCTTATGCTGACTCATCGCGCTTCATTCCTGAAGGAGAAACGATCAACGAAGTCATTGTCCTGATCCAGTTTGCGGCAGAGTCAAATGACGTCAAACTGCGTCAGATCTCACGCCTGAACGACGAGCAGCCTGTTGAAGGACTCAATGACCGGTATGTTCATTCAGTTTATCAGATTGAATTCGAAAGCTCAGAAGCCTCTAATATTAGAGGCATGCTGGCCACCATGAATCAGCAGGACCGACTCTTAAACAGCTATCAGCTCTCCTATCAGAGAGAAAGCGAAGATCTTTTGAGCGGGAGTGTTCTAATTGACGTGTATTATCATACAGATGCTGGACAGTAAGCCGAGAAACAGTTTGAACCCTTAGCTGGTTTGAACTGTTTTTTTGATATAGTAAATCAGACCTTAGATATGATAAGATAATAAAAAGAGACAGGAAAGAAGGGATGTCAGGATGTCGTACTCAAAAGAAATGATCGATGCACTTCAGAACGAAGAACTCGAAAAGGCAGAACTCTTGCTGGATCGGGCAATTGCAGACGATTCGGATGAAGATTTGTTTGCACTAGTTGAAACCTTATTCGATCTGGGGTTTTTAAATGAAACGAAGCAGGTTGTTCAGCATCTGCTGACAGCACATCCCGATGAAGAGGGGCTGAAACTGACCTTGGCTGAGATAGCGATCGAAGAAGGCAATGAACTGGAAGCCTTTGAGTGGATCGAAAAAGTAGATAAGGACAGTCCATATTATGTCCAGGCGCTTCTGGTTTCAGCGGACTACTATCAAGTGCTGGACCTACCGGAAGTAGCGAGACAGAAGCTTGAAGAAGCAAGAACTTTGCTGCCTGAAGAACCGGTAATCGAATTCGCACTGGGAGAACTGCTTTTTGCCAGTGGGAAGTATAAAGAGGCCATTACTCATTACGAAAAACTGATTGTCACAAACCATATTGAATTCGCCGGGACCAGTCTCAATGGACGGCTGGGAAATGCTTATGCGGCGATAGGAGACCTTGATTCTGCTATAGATTACTTGAAAGAAGCTGTTGATTTGCAGGAGACGAGCGATCATCTTTTCCAGCTTGGTCTCGTGTATTTTCAGAAAAAGGACTACGATACGGCAAACAGCCATTTCTTCAAAGTTAAGGAACTGGACCCTAGCTACACGTCCGTCTACAGTTATCTGGCCAAAGGGTTTCTTGAACTTGCTGATGAAAAACGTGCGCTGGAACAAGTGGAAGAAGGGCTCTTTTACGACCGGCAGAATGCTTCCTTGTATGCGATGGGCGCAGAAGCAGCCAAGATTCTTGGAGATTCGGACAAGGCACGTCAGTTTTATCAGGAAGCAATTGCGCTTGACCCTGATAATATCACAATGATTCTGGAGTATGTGCAAGTCCTTTTCGGGGAGCAGGCCTTTGAAGAAGCACTTGCCGTGTTTGAACCGGTCCTTGCGAGTGGAGAAGAAGACCCGCAGCTGTTCTGGTATGCGGCTATTGCTTATAATGAAGAAGAAGCCTTTGAAGAAGCCAGAGACTACTATGATAAGGCAGCTGTGTATCTGAGTGACAATGCTGACTTTCTAAAAGACTATGCCGTATTCCTTCGGGAAGATGGAGACAGAGCAGGGTTTATTAATACAGCCAGACGTTACCTCGAACTGAAACCGGATGACATGGAAGTGCGTGAGTGGATTAAGTATGAAGACACGCTATAATTTTGGTATAATATAAGTGAGCATAGAAAAGGAGGGGAGTTTACATGTATAGTCGCGTACAGTTAAAAGACAAGAAGAAATTTCTCAAATGGTTTTTGCAGCGCTATCAGATGAAACGCAGAGAATCGATGTGGATTTTAAACTATCTACTCAATCATGACATTGTACTCAACAAGACAAAGTTTGTAGAAGAAGCGAATAAAACTCCTCGTGGAATTAGAATGGCGACTGTTGGCACAGAAGATGAAGCGTTCCGGTTCTATAAGGATGGTCAGGAATATGACCACCCGGAGCAGGCTTTCCACGAAGTCAGGCTGAACTGGCATACAGACTTGTATATCGAACTGCTTTTCCAGGATTCGCTGCTGTCACCTGAATATGCAGCAATTCTCGAAGACAACCCTTATGCAAAATGGAACGACCGCATGACTTCTGAGATCGATGAACAGGTAGACGAAGCGGTCGATACCTTTTATCTTCAGAAACAGCGCGAGCAGGTGCTGGAAGATATCGATCGTGCACTCGAAACAGATAACCGGGATAATTTTTACTCCCTGGTAGAAGAACTAAAACATATCGAAGAAAAAATGGAGAATGGTGTCTCGTCCTCCTGAAACCATCAGCTAAGGAGTAAACAGATGACTGACATGACAGACATGCAGAAACAGGTTGATGACTATATCAGTCAGTTCAAGACTGGATACTTTACACCATTAGGGCAGCTAGCTCGTTTGACTGAAGAAGTGGGCGAACTGGCAAGAGAAGTTAATCATCGGTATGGTGAAAAACAGAAAAAAGAGTCCGAAGAGGAAAAAAGGGTCGAAGAAGAGCTTGGCGATGTCCTGTTCGTTCTGATCAGTCTTGCCAACTCTTTAGATATCGACCTATCTGATTCGTTCGACGCCATCATGGACAAGTTTCAAAGTAGAGATGCGTACCGTTTCGAACGTCATGATGGCAGGAACGAAGCAGACAGTTAAGTGATAAAGGAGAGAAGGGGTAGAATGCGTCACTGATTTGTACCCCGTATATATGACCTTGAAAGTACCAGTAAAAGGAGAATTCGAGAAAGCTCTGCCCGTTCTGGAGACACTTCAGGCTGCGGGTTTTGAAGCATACTTCGTCGGAGGCAGTGTCAGAGATGCCCTCCTTGGAAAAACAGTCAATGACGTTGATATTGCAACGAGTGCCTTTCCTGAAGAAATTAAACGGCTGTTCAAACGGACTGTTGATGTAGGAATCGAGCATGGAACAGTCATGGTGCTGCTGGACGATGAAAGTTATGAAGTTACTACATTTCGGACCGAATCGACGTATCAAGATTACAGACGTCCTGATTCGGTCACTTTTGTGCGCTCTTTAGAAGAAGACTTGAAGCGACGTGACCTGACAATCAATGCTTTCGCAATGGATAACAAAGGAAACATCCAGGATTTCTTTGACGGGGAGCGTGATCTGAAGGAACAGATCATCCGTGCAGTAGGCAAGCCCGAAGAACGGTTCCACGAAGATGCCCTGCGGATGATGCGGGCGGTTCGATTTGCCTCTCAGCTCGGCTTTCAGCTTGAGGCTGATACGTTTTATGCGATTGTGGTTAATGCGCACCTGCTTGAAAACATTGCCGTCGAGCGTATTCAGGTGGAATTTGTAAAAATGGCTATGGGAGAGTATGTCCTCCAGGGGATGGAAGCCTTTTTTGCAACAAGTCTTTATGCCCATTGCCCTGGTATGAAGTACGGAAAAGTAGCGCTGAGACGCTTCTCACTTATTTCCAAACCACTTAAGAAAGAGCGGCATGTCTGGGCATTGCTGCTTTATTTCATGGGAATAAATGATTCCAAAGAAGCAACGGCCTTCCTTAAATATTGGCGTCTCTCCAACCAGTTGATTACTGACAGCGTCAAATTGCTGGAACTGATATTATACCGCCATCACTACCCGTTGAATCATTATATTGTCTACACTTATACTCCACCATTAATCTGGGAGGCGGAAGATCTTTTACAGATGCTGAATCTTCCATTCGATAAGCGTACTGCTGCACGCCTTATTCTTACACTGCCTATCCAGTCACGTGAAGAACTGGCCGTAAACGGACGGATTATCATGGAAGAAACGGACAGTAGAGGTGGGCCATGGCTCGGAGAAGCGATTCAAGTTGCTGAAAAAGCTGTGGTTTTGGGTGCTGTTGAAAATAAAACCGGGCCTATTCTAAACTGGCTCAAAGAAAATAAATACATTTGACGATTTTACGCCAGTATGAAGAGATAGAAAAGAGGGGGCTTATGAAAAAAGATCAGTTATACGCTGTCGTCGATATCGAAGCGACGGGTGCCAGTATCGGTCGAGATGAAAGAATGATCCAGTTCGCCTGTGTTCTGGTCAGAAACGGTGACATCATTCAGTCTTTCGATACATTCGTCAACCCTTCACGCAAGGTCAGCAGAACCATCAGAGACCTGACAGGAATTACCACTCAGGATCTGGCGACTGCACCATATTTCGAAGACATCGCTCATGTGATCCGACACCTGCTGGAAGACACGATTTTCGTTGCACATAATGTAGGGTTTGATTTTCAGTTTCTAAATGAATGTCTTGAAAGAGCCGGTTTAAAACCGCTCAGTATACCGGCTGTTGATACAGTAGAGCTGGCTCAGATCCTTTATCCTTCTGAGGACAGTTACCAGCTCAAGGAGTTGACTGCATCCCTTGGCTATACACTTGAGCACGCCCATAACGCGTTATCTGATGCAGAAGCAACGGTATTTCTTTTGAATAAACTGGATGACAAAGTCAGAAGCCTTCCTCTGATTACTATTGAGTCTCTCGCAGACCTTTCACCCAGTACTACAGCTGAAACGGCTTTGTTTTTCAGAGATGCTCTTGATGATATGATGAAGAATCCCTGTGACTTAAGTGACTCTCTTATGATTGTGGGGGATATGGCTATCAAGAAGCCCATCAGTCCGACTGTTCAGGAACAGTACAGAAAACAGCCTGTCTATCCCTATAAGGAAGAGGAGAAAAGGTCTGTTTTATCTCAGATCGGTCTTGACTGGCGAAGCGGCCAGTCTGAGATGATGAATACCTTATTCAATTACTTGAAAAAAGATACTCCAAACTATACACAGCTCATTGAGGCTGCTCCGGGTTCCGGAAAAACGTATGGTTACCTTTTTCCATCTTACTACTTAGCTTCAAAAGAGAATAAAATAATCATTTCTACTTATACTAAAATTCTTCAAAAGCAGCTTTCAGCCGATATCGTTCCTGTGCTCAATCAGAAGATGCCGTTCTCCAAAGCAGTAGCTGTAGCCAAGAGTGAGTTTCATTATCTTTCACTTTCAGCTTTTTACAGAAAATGGAGAAACACAGCAGCTACTCATACAGAAGCCATTTTCTGCATGAAAATACTAGTTTGGCTGACTGAAACAACCGAGGGTGACCTTGAAGAAATCGGGTCCGGAGCACATATGGCTCATGCATTCTGGAAGGATATTCGACCCTCAGAACGCCTGACTCCTCTTCCTGTTTTTGAATCGTATGAGTTCTTACACCGTAGAAACAGACGTCTCGAAGAATCAGCGATCATCATAGCCAATCATGCCTATCTGCTGGCTGACTGGAAAAAGGCTCAGCCTATTATTCAAGGTGGGACTGTCATTATTGACGAAGCCCATCATTTACCGGATGTCATTGATCAGAGTGCTACACTTTCATTAAGAGTCAGTTCACTCGTCAAGGATCTCAAGCAGATTGGATCACTCGACAAAGAAGATTCCATTCTTAATCAGCTGGATGCGGCAGCGGATAGTCCTGTTAAAGATTATCAGATCAGATTTCTGGAGTCAGCGGCTCATATCCTAAATGAAGAATGGCAGGAATGGTCCGACTCATGGATCGCCCGCATTCGTCAGTCAGATGACTACTCCGACACAGTTGTCGAATGGAAAGATCATAAGATCGAATTAAATGCTCTTTCAGTCGGATTGAAAAAAGATAATAAACGGTTAAAAGCTACGATCGATGAAACGATTTATATGGGCAATCAGATTCTTGAACTGCTTGAAGCAGAAATAGAATCGATGCCTAAAGAAATCAGACGACTGGCGTCTCGTCTTCAGCTCGTCATAGACCGTATTCAGCATTTATCTGAGACATTTACCGAACTTTTTTTCAAGCAGGAAAAAGGCAGCCTGACAGGTATGAGGTTTTATTCCCGCTCACCGTGGAGTACATTGACATTCTACAAGTATAATCATGGAAGCAGAGAACTGCTCCAGAACAGGCTGCATGCAGTCGATCATCTTGTGTTAACGAGCAGCACCCTGTCTGTTAAAGGATCGACAAGCTATATTCAGCTGGCACTCGGTCTTGAGCAGGCTGAATTCAGCAGCTTTGATTCTGTGTTTGATTATCAGAAGCAAGGGAGACTATTTGTTCCAGATCAGCAGACAGCAGTCGGCCATTTAAAACGAGGTGCGTATGCTTCCAATCTGGCTGGACAACTTGAAGACATACTTAAACAGACCAATGAGAACACGCTGATCCTTTTCCGGTCCCAGGAAACGATTCAGGCCGTCTATCAGCTTCTGAAAAATCGTCCGACATTGAACCGAAAGACTATCCTTGCACAGAACATTTCAGGCACCCCTTTAAAAATAGCCAAGCAGGTGAAAAAGGCACGAGAAGTAGTCGTGCTTGGGGCCGACAGTTTTTGGGAAGGGGTAGATTTTCCAGAAGATGAACTGAAACTGGTCATTTTGACTCGACTGCCGTTCGATTCTCCAGATATGCCGTTGGTCAAGCACAGGCACCAGCTATTGAGCGATCAGGGACAGAACCCCTTTGTACATGACCTTCTACCTAGAGCTGTAATGAAGTTCAAGCAGGGAATCGGCAGACTGATCCGATCAGTTCATGATAAAGGCATCTGGATCGTTCTGGATAGACGGATTATTGATTCGAGTTACGGCTCTGCATTTACCGACTCG
The DNA here is from genome assembly GCF_039522005.1 of Alkalibacterium indicireducens. NCBI lineage: Bacteria > Bacillati > Bacillota > Bacilli > Lactobacillales > Carnobacteriaceae > Alkalibacterium > Alkalibacterium indicireducens. Next base: position 6,653 of record NZ_BAAADA010000116.1, on the reverse strand, counting down.
CTGCCTGAAGGACTGGTGCTGGAAGAATATCCGCTTGACAAGATCATAGACGAAACTCGGACATTTTTCGGACAAACTGAAGGCAAAGATTAATGACCCAGATATTTATTTCTCCAGTGTCATTTGCTATACTAGAGAAGTTGAAATAAATGGAAACAGATTGAGGAGAGACAAGTGAAAAAAATTATAATTGGTCTCGCCATTACATTGAGTCTGATAATTATCGGAACGATTGTTTTATATCAGCGATCGACCATAACGTATACTCGTGCACAAGCAGATACGGTCGCATTTGTCAGGGAACGGACGAACCTAGACCAGGTATCGGACTTTCACTGGTTTAACGGAACGGAAACCTACCTGACGGTGACTGGAACGAATGAAGAAGGACAAGAACGTATTTATATCGTTCAACAAGATGGGGGTCAGATCACTTCTTTCTCTGCAGAAAATACTATTTCTGAACAGGAAGCAGTTAGAATGACTCGGGAAGCCAGAGATCCAGTCAAGATTTTAAATGCACGGATCGGCATGATCGACGATACACCGGTCTGGGAAATCAGCTACCGCAACGAGAATGACAGGTTAGGCTATTATATCGTCAATCTGCAGACAGGTGAATGGCTGCGTACCATTGATAATATTTAAATCGGAAGGGAATTATTAACGTGAAGAAAGTACAGATAATAGAAGCGCGTAAGCATGTCGGAGAGAAAGTAAGAATTGGGGCATGGATTGCCAATAAGCGTTCAAGCGGGAAAATTGCCTTTCTGAATCTACGGGACGGATCAGCCTTTTTCCAGGGGGTTGTTGTTAAGAGTGAAGTTTCTGAGGAAGTGTTTCAGACAGCTAAAAACATTACGCAGGAAAGCTCCGTCTGGGTCGAAGGAACAATTCAGGAAGACACACGTTCTAAATTCGGCTATGAAATACATGTCGACAGCTTGGAATTGATCGGCGAGTCAGTTGATTATCCGATAACGCCGAAAGAACATGGTACCGAGTTTCTTATGGATAACCGTCATTTATGGCTGCGATCTTCAAAGCAGCATGCAGTGATGCAGGTCAGAAATGAAATCATCCGTGCAACGTATGAGTTCTACAATAAAGAAGGCTTTACTAAAATCGATCCGCCAATCCTGACTGGTAGTGCGGCAGAAAACACGACTGAACTCTTCCACACAGAATACTTTGACAGAGATGCCTTCCTGTCTCAAAGTGGGCAGCTGTATATGGAAGCAGGAGCTATGGCTCTTGGCAAAGTCTTTTCATTCGGTCCGACTTTCCGGGCAGAAAAATCCAAGACCCGTCGTCACCTGATCGAATTCTGGATGATTGAACCTGAAATGGCCTTTATGGATCAGGACGATTCTCTGGAAATTCAGGAACAATATGTCGCTTATCTTGTCCAGAGTGTCCTGGATAACTGTGATCAAGCTCTGGATGTTCTTGAGCGTGATAAAGACCTACTGAAAAAATACACGTCTCTGCCTTATCCAAGAATCTCTTATGATGAAGCAGTTGAGCTGTTGAATAAAAATGACTTTGACGTGACCTGGGGAGAAGACTTCGGATCACCAGAAGAGACTTTTATCGCTGAACAGTTCGATAAGCCTGTCTTTATCCTGAACTATCCGAAAGCAATCAAGCCATTTTACATGAAGCCACATCCGACTCGTGAAGATATCGTCTTATGTGCAGACCTTATTGCTCCAGAAGGATACGGCGAAATCATAGGGGGATCTCAGCGTGAAGATGACTATGATGCCCTGCGTAAGCAGCTTGAAGCGTTCGACCTGGACGTCAGTGAATATGAATGGTATCTGGATCTGCGCAAATACGGCAGTGTCCCTCATTCCGGTTTCGGACTGGGACTAGAGCGTACGGTGACTTGGATCAGCGGAACTGAACATATCCGTGAAGCCATACCGTTCCCACGTCTATTGAACCGTATTTATCCATAAGAAGCAGTGACCGCAATAAAAAGGATTGGGCATTTTACCCAGTCCTTTTTTTAAATAATGAACCTCATTGATTGTGAGGAAAAGTTAGAAAGGAGCCGAAATATGGCTGAAGACCTTATAAAGTGGATAAAAGCCGGTCAGACACTTATCCCTAATCCATTGCTGATGCATTATAAAGATCTGGGGCTGACAAATACTGATCTGGTTGTTCTCATTCAGCTTCTTTCTCTAGTTGAAAACGGCCAGCGCTTTCCTGACAGTCAACTGCTTGCAGAACGACTGGATGTATCAAGGGAAGAAGCATACAAAGCAATTCACCAGCTGATGACTAAGAAAATTATTACAATAGAGACCAGCATAAATGAAGAAGGAAAGACTCAGGATGAATTCTCATTTGATCTGTTATACGAGAAACTTGTTTACTTGCAGGAAGAACAGTCGAAAACTGTGAAGAAAGAAAAAGAAGAGCTGTCTTCCAAAGATCTTTACCGTTTGTTTGAAGAAGAATTCGGCAGAGGATTGTCCGCAATAGAAATTCAGACCCTTGATATGTGGCTGAACGAAGATGATTATCCAATCGAACTGATTGAAGCAGCTTTGCGTGAAGCTGTATTGAGCCAGGTATACAGCCTGAAATACATCGACAGGATCCTGCTGACATGGGAAAAGAAAAACATTCGCACAAAAGAGCAGGTCGAGAAAGAGTCCAGACGGCACAGACAGAATCAGTCTACCAATTCGTCAGATAGTGAAAATGATGACGAAGAAAAACCCGTGCCGATGTATAACTGGCTGAAGAATAATGACAATACTTGAGAACATGACGACAGAATAAGGAGAGAATGCTGGGATGAAAGAACCAGAATTACTGAATGCGACCGAAACCACCAAACTGATCGAGGCAATGGGTGTTTTGTACCCTGATGCGAAAGCTGAACTGACACATAAAAATACTTTCGAACTGCTGATAGCTGTCATACTGAGTGCACAGACTACTGATGTAGGAGTAAACAAAGTGACGCCCCAGCTATTTGAAGCTTATCCGAATCCTGAGGCGATGATGGAAGCTGAAGTGGAAGAAATCATGGACAAAATCAAGACGATCGGACTATACCGCAATAAAGCTAAGTTTTTAAAGAAATGTTCAGAAGACCTGGTCGTCCGCTTTAACGGCGAAGTGCCGAGAACACACAAAGAACTTGAAAGTCTGGCTGGCGTCGGCAGAAAAACAGCCAATGTCGTCATGAGTGTGGCCTTTGACGAACCGGCTATTGCCGTCGATACCCATGTGGAACGTATCAGTAAACGATTCAATATCTGTTCTCAAAAAGCGACAGTCAAACAAGTCGAAGAGATCCTGATGGAAAAACTGCCGCGAGAACTATGGAGTATTGCGCATCACCGGATGATCTTTTTCGGTCGCTATCAGTGTCCGGCAAGGGCGCATGATCATGATGAATGCGTGCGCAAAATCCAGGAAGTTTTGTAGAGAGCGGGTCAGTCAACTATCAGCACTGATGCGTCGTTTTTAAAATCTTCTAAGATAAGGTATAATGATGACTAGCTAGTCTGCTTTCTGCTAAGTGCAGGGCAACGAGAGGAGAAATGTCATGTCTATTGAAGAAATAAGTGAACGTCTGGAGCAGTTGAGATCTCAGTATGCTCTGTATAAAAATCGACCCTTTGACATCACTATCGCCAGAGGGATCCCTTCAACAGATCAGTTGAAGCTTTCTGAAGCTTTATTAATTGAAACACGCATCGAAAACTGGTATAGTGAAGATGAACTTGACATAAGAAACTATGGAGGGCTCTTTGGTCTAAAAGAAGCTCGGGAACTTTTCGGTACCCTGTTGAATACACAAGTGGAGGAAACCTTTGTCGGAGGCAATTCCAGTCTTCAGCTGATGTATGCAACACTTGTGCACTTCATGTACACAGCTAAAGACTCGTGGTCAAAAGAAGAAAAGGTCAAATTTATCTGTCCGAGTCCAGGATACGACAGGCACTGGTTCATGCTGGATCATCTAGGTATAGAAATGATTCCGGTCGAGCTGACCGGTCAGGGTCCTGATATGGAAACAGTTGAAAAACTGGTTGCACAGGATCCGGCGATAAAAGGGATGTTTGTAGTGCCTACATACAATAACCCGACTGGAGAAACGATTTCCGATAAGTCAGTCGCCCGTCTGGCGAATATGTTCACGGCTTACGAGGATTTCATTATCCTATGGGACAACGCGTATGTCGTTCACCACTTGACTGATCATAAGAAAGAAGCTGCAGATCTCCTGAAAGCGTGTAAAGAAGCTGGAAATGAGAACCGGGTGATACAGTATGTGTCTACTTCTAAAATGACACTTCCCGGGTCTGGCGTAGCGGCTATGGGTGCATCAGAAGCACGCATCAACGAACTGGCTCTTGAGTTCAGTAAGCAGATCATCAGTTTTGATAAAATCAATCAGATGCGCCATGTCCTGTTTCTGAAAGACCGAGAAACGATCGAGGAGCACATGGAAAAGCACGCTGAAATTCTTTCACCTAAATTTGACTGGGTCGATACGATTCTTTCTGCGTACTTTTCCGGAGACCGATCCACGTTTGTTCAGTGGACCAAACCTGAAGGCGGCTATTTCATTCATCTGACTACTCAGGACGGTTGTGCAACAGATACCGTTGAAAAAATGAAAGCGATCGGGATCGAATTGACTCCTGCAAATGCCGCATACCCTTATGGCATCAATCCTAAGGATAACAGCATCAGACTGGCTCCAAGTTTTGCCAAACTAGATGATCTGGAAATTGCAATGGAAGCATTGTGTACCTGCATAGAACTTGTGTCACTGGAAAAATCACTTACTAACTAGGAGGAAAACAGCATGTCAAAAGGTAGTTTCGGAATAGGAATGGCATTGGGTGCCTTAGCTGGAGCAGCAGCAGCTTATCTTTTTGCACCACAGTCAGGAGAAGACTTTCAGAGACAACTGAAAACGAAGGCTCAGGAAACTAAGAGCAAAGCAGTCGATCATCTTGATGAGGCATTGATGGAGACAGAAATGTGGCTGGAACAGAAAACGGCTGAAGATGATGGTTACAATGAACCGATCCGCTACGAACACAAACCTGAAAACGTAGCTCTTGCACCAGACTATACAGAATCACCAGATGTATTTGTAGAAGAATAAGAAGGAAAGGGAGAAGAGCAATCTTTTCTCTTTCCATTTGTACTTGAATGAATATTTATACTATATTTTAAATATCTATACTAAAGCTTATCAGGAGGACACTATGCCAAGACTATTCAATATCAATTCAGAAATCGATCCGCTGAAATCCGTTCTATTAAAACGTCCAGGACGGGAAGTGGAAAACCTTATTCCTTCAACTATGGAAGACTTGCTCTTTGATGACATCCCTTATCTGCCGATCATACAGCAGGAACATGATGCATTTGCAGAAGCCTTGAAGGACAACGGATCTGAAGTTGTTTACCTGGAAGAACTGGTGGCGGAAGCCCTTGATGCGCAACAGGGGCATCAGACTTTAGTTGATCAGATAATCAAAGAGTCAGGTATATACATCAAAGATGTTAAAGACACCTTATCAGACTACTTGCTGTCAATGAATACGAAAGATATGGTCGATACGATGATGGCAGGAGTAAGAACGGATAAGCTTGACATTCAGTCTCGTTCGCTTGGATGGTTGACCGATCGGCAGGATCAGGATCTGTTTCTGATGCAGCCCATGCCTAATCTTTATTATACGAGAGACATTGCCTCCACATTAGGTAAAGGCATGTCCATCAATAAAATGACCTGCGAAGCCCGAAAAAGAGAATCACTGTTTATGGAAACGATCGCAAGATATCATCCAGATTTTAAAGGGGATCAGCTGCCGATTTGGCGTGACCGCAATTCGGATACGTCGATCGAAGGTGGAGATATCCTTGTTTTAAGTGAGGATGTCCTTGCCATAGGTGTCTCCCAGCGCACATCTGGTCGGGCCATCGAAGAACTGGCTCATTCACTTTTTGACAAGCAGAGTAAGTTCAGAAAGATCCTTGCAATCGAAATTCCACATGTCAGAGCAATGATGCACCTGGACACAGTATTTACAATGGTGGATAAAGATGCATTTACGATCCATCCCGGTATACAGGATCTGGACAAAAAAATGTCAATCTATATGCTGGAACCTTCTAAAGTGGAAGGACAGATCAAGGTCTCACATCATACAGACTTGACTGATCTCCTGAAAGATGTGCTGAACATGCCTGAAATCAACCTCATCCCATGTGGAGGAGGCGACCCGATCGCTGCTCCTAGAGAACAGTGGAACGATGGCTCAAATACGTTAGCAGTCAAACCAGGCGTGGTTATCACTTATAACCGTAACTATGTCTCCAACGATCTGCTGCGTAAAAATGGAATAAAAGTCGTCGAAATTCCTTCAAGTGAGCTGTCCCGCGGACGCGGGGGCCCACGATGCATGAGTATGCCGCTTCTTCGTGAATCAGAATAAGTTAAGTCGGTAACAGTAATGAGTTGATAAAAAGCACCTGACCACAGCAGATCAAATTAAACTGGACCCTATAGAATAGACACGGATAAAAAAACCTTATTCGTTCTCTATTTTATAGGGTTCTTTATTGTATAATGAACCCAACTATATGAGTTCAAAGGAGAG
>NZ_BAAADA010000115.1:0-1259 GCF_039522005.1 Alkalibacterium indicireducens | reverse complement strand
CCGCCGTATACGGAACCGTACGTACGGTGGTGTGAGAGGACGGTAAATAAATTAATTATTTACCCCCTACTCGATTGTTTTTATACAAAAAAATGACAATAGAAAAAAAACATATCACAAAGGCACTTAACGTTAATCCGTCTCGATATATTACATACAACACGAGATTAAAAATCGTTGCTATTACTAACAAGATAAGGACATTTACATTTATATTTTTGGTCATTTTAATTCAATCCTTTAAATAAGAGTATCATATGGGTGAATTTTATCAGTAATACGAACTGGATTAAAAATCAAAATAAGGAGATTGATTTTCTTACTGCGAATATAGCTGCTATTCATTTTAATTAAATAGACCTGTACAAAACAATTATTAATTACAAAGCACAAGTCTGTTAAAGAAATTTGTTAATATTGTATAATTTTACATAGATGGTTCTTGATTAGAAGGTAAATGCACGACACCTGGTCCGGCACCGCCACCACCACTAGTTGATCCTGAAGGTCTTGATCTGACAGAAAATGCATCAATTTTAGTCATGTCTACTATAACGCCGTTTCCCCTGTTGTGAGAAGTCATTCTATTTCTTAATAAAGCAACATGGGTTGAAAAGTACAAAGCAGTAGTCGATGTTAGGGGTGCTAGAGGGGAAACTTAATTGTTAAAAGCCCTAAAGCTCCTGCCCTACCAATTTGCAATAGACCTAAATCGCTTACTGTTTGAGTGGTTTGCGCATTAGTGAAAAAGGTTCTAGTCCCCCACCAGTACCTCTCTACATTGTATCCACGGCTAGCAAAAGTATTAGTGCTAGTTGTAGAAAATTCCGGTTGTTCTTCTAGATATATACCAGGTCTATTTATATTCGAATCAGTCTGTATAGTAGCCTGAATATTTTGAGGTTGCAACTCTAAAAAGCTATCTTCTAATTTCTCTAAATTATATTTTTCATATAGTTGAGTGGGGATACCAGAATGTAACTCCCAAAACCCATCTTCATTCACAATGACATAGGGTTCAACATCCTCTATGAATTGATCGAGTTCAAAGGAACTAACTTCTTGAGTTTGCTCTTCGTTAATACTTTCTTCTGACGCCACGGCTGTTAATGTAGGAAATATCCCACCAGATAAAACTAAAACTGAACTAGTACTAATAATTAATTTTTTTAGAGAAAATGACATAAATGAGCCAATTTCATAATTATTTGTCGTGTTTAACACCTGATAAATCAACTTTTTTAAAACATAGAAAAAAG
>NZ_BAAADA010000114.1:0-28108 GCF_039522005.1 Alkalibacterium indicireducens | reverse complement strand
TAAGTCATCCAACCCCATTATAAAGGACTTTTTTATGTCATGAAACAGTTAAATTTTTAATGCAACACTAGTGGTAATGTTTATTAAATGCAGATTTAGACGATTACCAAAATAGAGATTTCAATTCAGTTAACTAATATTGGAAGGAGCCAATTTTTAATGCAACACTATGGTTGGCTTTATTATTAAGGTAAAGTTCATCACTCTAATTTGGAAATAATTTTGTTTGATGAGTTTAGTTTTAGAGAACAAATATTCCCTTTTTTATGGTATACTTAAAGCGCCTACCAAACAAGTTGGTAGTAGATAATGTCTGAGTCCGTTTGCAAGCTTTATGCACTCTGGAAATGAATTAATTTGACTAGTCAGTATTGAACTGGCAAACTGTTGTACTAATATTGTCATCATCAGATTAATTACCACACTTTCATTGTTTAAAGTTGACGCTAACGCTCTCTGTACACTATAACATAGTTGTAAAGATCATGGTTGGCCTACATCTAAATGGGCAATAATTGTAGGCTTGTATGTCCGTTGTCAGAAAGGGAGTTATTAGTTGCCATGGCTAATCCTGGACTGACTAACTGAGGTGGAAAAAATAAATAAATATAAATTTTCTAGGAAAGATTATTCAATAAAAGGATATTTTCATTTTGATTATCCTGAACATATATCTAAAGTAGAAAGCTATGTCAAAAATCCTAATAAGATTGCATTACATAGCTTTTTTCCATTAATAGGTTATAAACAAGAGAGAGAAAAATATACAGTTAATATTTCAGAATATACTGATGGACGACCATATAAACCCGCTAGTCGCCCAATAAAATATGCGGGGCATTTAGATGGATACATTTATAAATACTATGCGAATCAATTAAATTGTTTTTACAATGAATGGGCTAGTGAAAATGGGATAGATGACAGCTCTATTGCCTACCGAGGAAATAAAAATGGGAAATCTAATATTGATTTTGCTGCTGAAGTGATTAATTATATTGCAAAACAAGAAGAAGCATATATTTTAGTCGGTGATTTTAAAGGGTATTTTGACTCTCTCAATCATCATCTTTTAAAGAAACGTATAAAAGAGGTTTTATTAACAGATTATTTAGCAAATGATTGGTATAATGTATTTAAATCTGTAACTAAATATGGATATATTGATAAAAATATAATCGAAGATTATTTTGGTATAGAAGCTTTTTTGAGACAACAAGGCTATAAAAAGTTTACATCAATTGATAAAAGTTTATCTGATTTTCGTATTTTGCATAAAATTAAGTCCAATGAATCAAAGAAAGGGATACCCCAAGGCGTGCCAATCAGTGCAGTGATGGCCAATGTTTATGCTATGAATTTTGATTGGAAAATTAATTCATTAGTAGAAAAATCCAATGGACTTTACCGAAGGTATTCAGATGATTTTATTATTGTTATACCTAAATCTTTAAAAGGGAACTCAGAAGAACAATTTCAAACAATAGTTGATACCGTATACCAGTTAGCTTCAGAAAATGAATTAATAATAGCGGAAGAAAAAACACATAAGTATAGGAAAATAAGCGAACAGATTTTTGAAATGAGTAAAAATACATCTTCTAAAACATGTAAAATCGATTATCTTGGTTTTGTATACGATGGAAAAACAGTAACTGTGCGTCAAAAAAGTATAGAGAGATTTTATACGAGAATGAGAAAATTTGTTAAATTAATGCAGCGAAAAAAGACATATAACAATAAGAATTGGAATAAGTCTGTAATGAAGAAAATACCACATAGAAATTATATATATGGTCTTTTTACAGATAGAGGCTTCAAGTTAGAAAATGGAAGTCAAAAAAGCAATTTTATAGAATATGTAAAAAGATCTCAGCGGACATTTGATAAAGTATCACCAAATACGGAAAATGCAATGCTAAATCAAATAAAAAACAGGAAGAAGAAACTAGAAAAGTTATTGGGCAAAAAAATTTATGTAAAACAAATTGATAATTAACTTTCTATCTACTTTTACTATAGAGAAAGCCAAATTGCAGATTTGAGGAGGGAAGATATGGTTGCAACATACAAAGTGGATAAAAAAGTTCTTGCTTGGGCGATTGAAAGTTCCAGTAATGATATTGTATCTCTCCAGAATAAATTCCCTAAAATAGAGATTTGGCTTAGTGAATCTTCTGAAATATCAATTGGCAATATACAAAAATTGAGTAAGATGTTAAATATTCCATTTGGCTATTTCTTTTTAAACGATATACCTCAGGAAGAAGTTTCTATCGCTAATTATCGCACAATTGATAATGAACGCTATCACGAATTAAGTCGAGATCTTTTAGAAACGATTTACGAGATGGAAAGAAAACAAGAATTTGTTAGACTAAGCCGAGTTAAAGATGGGTTTGATCCGTTACCTATTGTGGGTCGTTTTAATAAAAATACTGATTTTATGACAATAGCAAGTGATATTCGCGAAGTTCTAGGTTTATCTATTGATTGGAATCAAAAAGTAGACCGTCCTTATAATGTACTAACAGATTATTTAAATAAGGTTGGGATATTAGTTTTTAAAAATGGGATTGTTAAATCTAATACTCATCGTAATTTGAATCTTGAAGAGTTTAGGGCGTTTGTATTAATCGATGAGTACGCACCTTTAATTTTTATAAATGCAAAAGATAGTCAAACAGCCCAATTGTTTTCTTTGTGCCATGAACTTGCTCATATTTGGTTAGGAGTGCCAGAATTATTAAATACTTTTAATCAAGATTTCAATGAACAGATTGAAAACAAAGAATTAGAAAGACTGTGTAACCAAGTTGCTGCTGAAATATTATTGCCGAAAATACAAATCAAGAAGTTATTTAACAAAGATTATACAATTGATACTATTCAAACTGTTGCGCATTGTTTAGGCATTAGTCCACAAGTTGTTGCGATTAAACTAAGACAGGAAGAGTCTCTATCTTCTGAACAATTTGAACTAGTGTACAAAGAAGTTGTAAAATATGCCAATGAAAATCTTAATCATAAAAAAAAGAATGGAGATAGGGGAGGAAATTTTTATATAACAGCCTTAAGTAGATTAGATCATAGTTTTGTTAATTTAGTAAATAAAAAAACTTCTACTGGTGAGCTATTATATACTGACGCTTTTGATATGTTAAATATCAGTACTGGAGATACATTTGACAATCTCATAAATAAGATAGGGGTGAAACATGGTTAAGTACTTGTTTGATGCTAATACATTTATTGCACCCCATCGACTTTATTATTCCAATGATATCGCACCTAGCTTTTGGATATGGTTAGAGCAAAATTATGGCGACAATATATTTTTGATTGATAAAGTTAGAGATGAGTTGATAAACAATTCTGACTTTTTAGGAACTTGGGTAAGGAATGCTATTCATAATCACGATAATGTTTTATATACTAATTCTGATCAACATATAGTGGACAATTATGCTTCAATAATGCAATACATTACCACATGCGGCTTTTATAAACCGGCTAGTTACAATACTTGGGCTCAAGGTAATAAAGCTGATCCGTTCCTTATTTCTACCGCATTAAAATTCAATAATAATCGAGAAGAAGCTGTCATTGTTACTATGGAAAAGCGTCTGGGTGGATTAAATACTACGAATCCTACAAGTTCTGAACCTCGAATCCCAGATGTTGCAGATTACTATAATTTGCAGTGCATAGATGTGTTCGAATTTATGCGTCGATTAAATTCCAATTTGTAGGGTTTATTTAAAATATTGCCATCTATCTCAGGAGTTGTGAACACTACATGAGTGTATAGGACAGAATGAGCCATCTGTGCGACCTTCAGCAGCAGTGAGTTAACCTGTTATAAATGAGTTACAGACTCTTAGTTCTTAATAGACAAACTAAGTAGCCCTTGCTACTATAAGATTTTAATAAGGGCTATTTGTTTTGCTGCTGACTATCTTGCTCCAAGACAAATTAGTTTACAATTGCTCAGTTTCGTCTTTTTTAGATATAGATGTCTGATGATTATCATTTTAAAATTGTTTGAAATTCCAATCCAAATTATAGGGAAAAAGATGACTCCTTCAGAGTCATTTTTTTTTGCACATCCGCTAAATTTAGATAAAAAGTTGATTAAATATTCTTCCCTTCGATTCCATTTTTCTTCTAAACTTCTCCCAAACTTGTTCGATTCCATTTATTTCGGATTAGTTTCAGCTTTTTTGGCCTTTTGAATGAGAAAGCACTTCCGCCTATAGTAAGGGTGTACAAGGCCTTGTGCAAATAAAACAGAAGATCTTCAAGAAAAGGATCAATAATGAAAAGAAAATTAACAGAAGAGATGGAACATGATTTTTTCTTCGTTCATGAAAGTATCGTATATGGGGTGCTGAGAAAGTGCGGGATTCGCTTTAATCATCCGGACTACGATGACTATGTACAGATTGGATTATTGAAGCTGGTTGAGGCTTATGAGACATTTCCGGAAGATTTGTGTCAGGAAGCGTATTTCTATCAGTTTACCGGTTATGCCTTTCAGAAAATTCGTTGGGGAATTATTGATGAGATGAGAAAGGCGATCAAAAATGCGGAAAGAGAAACACTGATAGGTGAGGCGCTTGATCGTTCTGTGCCAGAAGAAGGTGTCGAATCGGATAGTGACTGGCTGGTCTGGGAGTTGATGCCGACGATGCTTAAATATTTGACGCCTAATGAGCAGCAGTACTTGAGAGATGCGGCAATCGATCAGCTGTCTATTACGGATATAGCGAAAAAACATAATGTCAGCCGGAAGACAGTGTATGAATGGAGAAAAAAGACCGCCATTAAACTGGCTCATTTTAAAGCAGTGCTGAAGAGTTAAATTCAAGGCTTATATTGATAAAGAGAGAAGGAAACTAGATGAGTAAGACAATTATTATTGATGCGGGACATGGCGGGACGGACCCGGGAGCAATCGGGTTTGGTGTGAATGAGAAAGACTGGACACTTGAAATAAGTTTATACCAGTATAAGCGGTTGAAAGCATTGGGTGCTCAAGTTGCGATTACAAGAAAGTCTGATGTGTCATTAGATCCCACTCAACGAATCGCTCGGATCAAAAATCAGTATGACGTCTGTGTATCGAACCACTGGAATGCGTTTAACGGTTCAGCACGGGGAGTAGAGACAATTCACTCTATCCATGCTAAGCCCGATTTTGCAAAAGACATAGCTGATTCACTAGTCAAAACAACGGGTCTTCCATTGCGCCGTGTATTCACTAGAGAAATTAGAAAAGGAACAGACTACTATTTCATGCACCGTTTAACAGGGAAAACAGAAACGGTCATCATCGAATATGGATTTATTGATAATGTAGTCGATCATCAAGTCTATACTCGCTCAGACATGTTTATCCAGGCAGCAGAAGCTGTGGTGGAATGTATTTGCAGAAAAATCGGTATTCAGTATGTGAAGCCGGACGGGTCAAAGAAGACAAGTCCTGACTCGAACGTTAAAGAGTCAAGTAAGCCAGCTCCTGATTATATTGGTAAAAGAGTGGAAAGCATACATGACGGACAACTGAGGTTTTACAATAAACCAAGTTGGGCTGATCAGGATGTGTTCGGGTATGTCACTAAGGGTCTGGGGTTTCCAACTATTTTAGAAAAAATTAAAGTTGGAAGAGGCGAACAATATAAAGTGAAGAATTCTGCCGGAAAGATTTTTTACATTACCGCTAGCTCAACCTATGTGCGACTAGTTTAAACAAAAAAGATAAACTCATATGAAAAACCGGTTTAAAGGTCAATAATCTAGATGAGAAGAAGCTTTTATTGCCAAAACAACTAAATTTGAGTAAAATAATAGTATAATATATACAAATAGTAATAAGGAGTGAGTAAATATGAGTATGAAAGAGAAGAAGCGTATTCAGATTCAAATAGATAAAGAAGTTGCCGAAGAAGTTGAACTGATTTTTGAGGAATTAGGATTAAATCAGACAACTGCAGTCAATGCATTTTATAAACAAGTACTAGCAAGTGGTGGCTTGCCCTTTGATCTAATGTTAACTAGGGAGCAAAAAGCAGCTATTCGTCTAAATCAAGCATCTAAACGCGCTCCATTAGAAAAGCTTGAGACAAGAGAAGAAGTCGAGGAGTGGTTTGCAAACGAAGAGTATGACTATGAATAACTATGATATTGTTACAGTATATGTGGCTTTTAGTAAAGGTGATGGGGGAAAATGAAGACCGATATTAGTTCTTGATTTTGATCGAGAGGGTATTGAATTCTACAGCTTAACTAGTAAATTTGCAAAAAAGTCGAAACGCATACAAAAGCAGTATTATAAAATTGAAGATTGGAAAGAAGCTGGTTTAGTCATTCCTTCCTGGATTGATATAGGGAAACGTATTTGGTTACCACTAAATGAAGTAGATAAAATTTCCAAAGTGGGTCAATTAACATTGAGAGATAAAGAAAAACTGGCAGATTTTCTGGAAAACTATTTTTCATAGGTAGTCTTCAAAATGTTACCTGAGATTTATAACATTTCGAATAAAAAAGAGGTGCTGACAGAAAGGTTTTACTCTTTCTGGCAGCACCTCTTTTTGGAAATCTAATGGATTTAAATGGATATTAATTGTTAAAATATTCACAAATGAAAGCAAAGGTTTAAAACTTACTACTTATTTCAGGCAACTGATAAGCTTTTCGTTCCAGCCAGTTAGGAACACAGTTCACTGATCTCAAATGAATAAAAATGTTTAGAAGGGTAAGAGCGAAGGTAACTGGATTAACTTGAGGTTAAGTAAATTAACAATAATCTCTATATTTTTAAGATTATTAAGGTATAATATTATTGAGTACTTTTTTTAACAAATAACTTTACTATTTACTTTGCTTTAATTAGGAGTAATAACAAATGGAAGTAAGAAATGTTTCGTCTTGGGAACAAAAAAATAACTTCCATTGTCAAATCAATCGCAACACTTTTATTAAAACAAGACATAGACCATTTAATTAGGAAGTGAACGGGCCACCCCCATGGGGGTGAAAAAAATTCGCTTCTTAATCGGTTTCGATCCGGGCTAGGTTGAGTCGCTTTTTAATTGTGCTATTTCTTGGTTATAACAGTCAACTGCCGATTCCAAATCCAAGACTTCTCTGATGCGTTTATTAATTCTATCAGCTGCTTCGATGATGGATTCTAAAGTAAACTGATGGAGGGAAAGCCCCTTAGGTATAAACTCTCGAAGTAATTTATTGAAGTTCTCATTTGACCCTCTTTCCCAGGAAGAATAAGCATGACAGAAATAGATGGACAAACGGTCAGTTTCAAGTTCAGATACTTTTGAAAACTCAGATCCATTATCAAACGTAATAGTCTTAAAGGCCTCTGGATTGGCGCTTAAAATACGTTTAAAAGCTGTTAGGACAGTTTCACTAGAGTAATCTCTAATTTTCATTGTGAGTGCATAACGCGTTTTTCTTTCTAGTAATGTGATGATTGCGGGTTCTTCTTTATTTTTTTGCCTTTGACTAAATCCGCTTCCCAATGACCAAATTCAATACGGTCTAAAACCTGTGGGGGACGATCAGAAATACTTTGTCCAAGCACTTTTTTATTTTGACCTTTAGGCTTACTCTTCTTGTTTTTACGAGGAGTTAAGCGATACATCACCGGCAAATCATGTGGTTTGATAGGCAATGCATTTTCCCTAATATAGCGGTAAACCGTTTTAAAGCAAGGAACTTTTTCTTTCGGGTTGTGTCGTGCATATTTCTTAACAAAGGTTTTAATGTTGTGAATACGGTTCTTACCTTTAAACCAGCCTTTATGGTGCGCTTTTTTTAGTTTATACCAAAACCGACCAGAGAAAGCTTTCAATCCTTTGGATTGACTGCGTTGCCTGTTTTGTAGATACTTTGTCTCCGAATAGTCAGCACGGTAAAGCACCACTTTTTTACCGTTAATAATTTGAGGGACTTTTCCGCGTTTGATTTCTCGATATATGGTGGATCGGTCACGTCCAAGTAGTCGAGCAATTTCAGCTTGTTTTTTGTCTTCGTTTAGCCATTTTTCAATTAACTCGCGCTCTTTAAATTTCAAATGTCCTTTGGTATTCTTTTTGTTAAAATGAGTGTGTGACATGAAGATTCGCTCCTATACTTTGTTGTGGTGACTTAAGTATACCGAATCTTCATGTCTTTTTTAATTGATGCGTTTCATTTTACAATACGCCAAAAAAAGTTGTAAGACTAAAAACCCATGTTTTGGGGAAATATAAAAAATAGAAGGTTGATTAATATGCAAAATAGAACATTATGCCTTTTATGGCAAAACCAACAGAGTAGACAATGGTACCATGTTGCTAATTTAACGCTGGAAGAAAATGACGATTATCGTTTTGCATATGAAAGCCAAAACAAAAAAAGAGGTTTAAAAGATGCCCTAGAAAATGGATATCATTTACATCCTTCTTTTCCGAGTGCAGTTAAAACGTACACTTCAGATAAGCTATTTAGCGCGTTTTCTAGAAGGTTACCAAATAAAGCGAGACCGGATTATGTGGAGCTTTTAAAAGCAAATAACTTGAGCGTTAAAAATGATGAGTTTGAAGTTTTAACTATGACTGGCGGGAAACTTATTTCAGATAACTATGAATTTGTTAAGCCGGTAGATTTTGATGGAAAAGATTTTAGCTTTGATTTTTATGTTCGTGGATGGCAACACTATAACGAAGATAAACGACAACTTAAAGATTTATCTGAAATTTCTTTTGAAACGGAAGAAGATAATGGTCAAGATCCTGATGCAATCATCGTGAAATATGCAGGGGAAACTATTGGTTATGTCCCTGCCTTTTATTCCGACTTTATGAAGACTGTTATTGAAAGTAATTCTAGATTTGAAGTTGTGAGCTTTGATTTTAACTCGCAGGCTTCTTCTCATAGGAAAGTAAACATCTTAGTTAAAGGACAAAAAGCTAATATACAAAAGACAGAACGAGAGACCAATCTATTGCTTACTGTTTAGCTATTCCTTTCTGGATTGAAATGGAGAAGCGGATTTGGTTACCACTGATGAAGTAAATAAAATTCCAAAGGAGGCCCTGAGAGAAAGAGTAACTTTCTGTTAGGGCCTTCTTTTTGAAAAATTACTGAATTTTCTAGGGTAGAAATTGTTCTGTTATTCACAAATAAAATCAGACTTTTAAAAGCTAACTACTTATTTCAGGCAGTTGAAAGAAAGCTCGTATCTCTTCCATATAGGGATTATCTTCACCATAGAGAGAAAAGATCAACTGCTGCGATTTAAAATAGGTTATGAATTCTAAATAATCAATGACCGTAAATTCAGGCAACTGATACGCTTTTCGTTCCAGCCATTTATTGACACTGTTCACTGGTCTATTGAA
Organism: Alkalibacterium indicireducens; assembly: GCF_039522005.1. Classification (NCBI taxonomy): domain Bacteria; kingdom Bacillati; phylum Bacillota; class Bacilli; order Lactobacillales; family Carnobacteriaceae; genus Alkalibacterium; species Alkalibacterium indicireducens. The sequence continues at coordinate 18,701 of NZ_BAAADA010000114.1, read as the reverse complement.
CATTCGAATGAATCCGAGATGGGTCACTATCTTATCGATCAATTTCTTGTCTGAGTAATAGCATACTAGACATTTTTTCTGATTTTCGTCTTACATCCATTAGTAGGCATTCTGATATTGTGGTTGGTACCAATAGCCAATTCGTATATTTTTTTCGCACTGTTCATACAAAAAAAGCACCAACCGTAGCTGCTTCCAGCATTTAATACCGCAATTTATATTAGTGGATAATGAGATGTTTTGGAAGTAAAGATTTTAATTGGAGAGAATAAAAAAAGTCCCCCTCTTTAAATCAAAGATATACTCTATTCATGTATATCTATCCTTTTGTAGCTTTTACAAAAGCGTATCCTTTTTCTTCTAAGGATTTCAATCTGGGCTCAATTTTATCAACTACAAATTGGTAATCTATAAATTTGTCTGGATGTTCAAAATCTCGTTTGCTTAACCAAACAGTGTATTTTTTATCCGCAGGGATTGAATCAAAATCAACTATTCTTTTATTATCGATGATACCTTGTGCTGTCCAGAAAGAGAGGTACTGTTCATCAGGAAGGTCAGCGATAGCTTTCCAAGTAATCTTTGACCAATATTTAAATTTTCCCCAAATATCTTGTGACGAGATATATACATTCAATAAGAAATCTTTTCTATCCCAATGAAGAGAATCAGTGGAAGTGATATTAATATCTGGAAATAGTGTGCCTAAAGCATGAAAGTGAAGCTCGCTGTACTTTTCAAGTAAATAAATTTCTTGTGAAAAATCAAATTCATGTTTTTCTAGCAGTGTATGCCAAGATTGGTATATTTCTTTATGAATCTCCTCATCAGTTTTATTTGCTCTTTTTTCGGGAATTCCCCACGTGTTATTATCTATATATTGTTTGCGGGGCATTATTTCTTCATTTTTTTCAGTAAGAATATACCTAATTGTACTGCTTTCTTTATATTGTTTTACTAGTTCTAAAGTAGTACTTAGTATTCGATCTTTTTTCTCTTGAGAAAAATCTTGATAGTGTGATTGTAGATACTGGTAGAAATCTGTATCTATGTTAGACAATAGAGAGGTCTTTAAAGTACTATCTTTTTCAATTAAGCCTTCTAGTTCCTCTATTGTTGAATTTGAAGGTTGTTCATACAAGAAATATTCCTCTTTATTTTTTGTAAACGGATATGGATAACCCTTAGAATCTTTTCTCTGCATATCGTATAAAAGAGTATGGAGAAGTTTTTCTGGAGACCAATCAATAACTTTCTTATCTTCACCCTCTAGTTGCTTGGCAAATTCAAATGAAGAGTCATTTACTAAGATGTTGTAATAATTTGGATAGAACAGATAAACATAGATAACTAATAGTTGTTGAGTGGGTTGCACACGGTCAAGTTTTCTGCGAATAAAAAATTCATGATTTACATAATCGTTAAACTGCTCACGTTCACGTAAGTTCCGCTGTTCTCCTATTATCATTTTCTGGAATTTATCAGGAATAGGGGTCTTTAATTTAATTTTTAACTCACTGAAGTATTCCTTCCAAATATTGTTTGGATGTAAGTTATAAGGCAGTTCAATTTTCTGATTAATAATTTTTTGAAGAAACTTACTATTATTTCTTGCTAGTTGATTGTAATCACCTACGAAAACAATAGGAATCTTATTCTCAAGAAGGTTAAACAGCACATATATTTGCTCCTGTGTTTTTAAATCGATTCTATCAAAATCGTCTATAATTAATAATCTTTTCTTAAATGGAAAAATTTTGAGTATCTGAATATAAAATGCATCAGATTTCACTTTGAAGAAACTGCATACTGCAACAAAAAGAGCAATCCCACCAGTGATTTGTGCTCCCAGTGTATCAGTAATTTGAGATATACCTAAATCCACAACACCAGTCATCAAGATTGAAATAATAACTGATAATACTGTAACTATTTTTAATCCCCAGTATATTTTTGGCATTAATTTAGCAGAGGCAATTGTGACAACTGTTCGTTCATCTTGGACTCTCCATAAATCTAAAAAAGTAAACCATTTTTTTGAATACTGTCTTGTGTCACTTAAAAATTCAGTTTTTCCTGACCCCCATTGCCCATTAAGAAAATATGTTTTATTTTTTTCTAACAGTTCAGCAAAATCTTTTGCTGCTGTTTCTGTATTAACCTTTGTAAGTTCTAGAAATTTTTCCTGTGACTCTTTAGTTTGTTCAATCAATTAAAATATGCTCCTTTCAAAAGTATTCAGTTATTTTATTTACGACGTACAGCTTTTATATTAAGTCGTGATCTTTTTAATTTAGCACCTTTAATATTTTGCTATTTGATTTTATTTAACTGAAAGAACTTCGTCTAATAATGTCCTTGTAGTTTCAATCGCTTCATCAAAACTGGTATCTTTTGCATAGCTATGCTGCTTTTGATATTTAGACCAAAGCTGTTTTTGAAAATCAGAAGTCTTGATTTCGTCAAGAATTAGGCCATAATCCGAAAATTCAAATACTGATTGGCGTTTAGCTTTAGTATTTTCTAGTGCCTGCTTTAGTGTAGGCATGTCAATTCGTTCAGCTTTTAGTCTTGATAAGATGTAAACGTCATAGGAATCACGAGGTCTGGTTGTAGCAATCCCTCGAGATAGTATTGTTTCTAACTTTTCAGCAAGGATCGTTTCAACTGGATAGGATAACAGATCAATTCTTTCATCACTGAATATTTTGCGGAAATTAAAATTAACCTCTTTTGGTGTGATCACATCACCAGTAGTTACATCAATAATCACGACTTCATGGATTTTTTCAAAGTCAGCTATCAACTTTAGTCTATACCCAGGATAATCATCTGTTTCTCTGATTTCTTCTACACCTTCAAAAGTCAGTGTGAAGGATTCCTCTGTTGAAACGCTCACGATTACTTTTGCAATTGATGCAAGATTTTCAGGTGTAAGCCCAAATCCTTTGATGGTTATATCTAAGTCCATCGTAGCTCTCAAATCAAGGCCTACGATACCTCCAATCAAATAGCCACCTTTAACAATGAAGTTATCTCTGTAGTCTGATTTAGCCAGTTTCGTAAAAAAACTTCAATCAGATAACTTTGCTGAATCTGCTGAGTTGTAATACCTTTATCCTTAGCAACTTGTTTAATCTTACCTTTAAAGCTCATCGCATTTTTGAAAATCATAGCAATACTCCCATATAATTTCTTATTTGTTTCTCTACACCAAACTGTCTAGCATAGCGAAATAGTTTATTGACATCTTTTTTATCATAAGCTGCATACTGTTTTAATGCTGGAATAAGCTGCTCATAATCTGCCTCATATCGCGGTTTCAATAAATCTACTAATGTTCTCTCTATACTATAAACCCTGATCGTTAGACCATTTCTAACTATGGTAGTTCTCCCTAGTAAAAAATCATTAGATATCATTACTGGTCTTACACCTTCATTTTTAATTCTTGTTGTTGAGTTCCCGTGTTCAAATGTCATTGTAATCTGGATTGGAGTCCTATCGGAAAATCCTAATAGATACAAAGCTGTTTCGTGAGAAAAAATACCGTTTTTGAATTTTTGCCCAAGCAAGAAAAAGTCATCAGCGTATCCATTTTTCGTTACATATATGCCACGTTGAATAGGCTCAAGTAGCCCATCACAAACAAGGCTTTTTATGGTTGACCTTGAAAAGCCTTGTTCTGTTACTTGTTTTGACAGTAAAATACCATTATTTTCATCTGCAAGTTTCAATAATTTATCTTTTTGACTCATTTAAATTACCAACTTTCATGCTACATAGTCTTAATAATTGTAGCGTATTTGTTCAGTAAAATCAATCATACAGCAAACAAAAATACTACAAATATAAGCGTTATGTATTATTTTTATTTAATTTATATTTTTCGATATAGTAAAAAAGAAGGTAGTTTCAACTTTGTAAGGATCACACTACTCTAAACGCTACCTTGGTCCTATATTAAACAAACAATTTCATCTCAACTGCGGTAATGTTTTCAAATAATTGTCAAATTAACATATTACTGGACTCTTGAGCAGTTTTAGCCAAGGCAAATATTCCAAAATATTTACCATTTAGTTGTAGTAAATATTTTTGAGATACTTTGGTTTTAATAGATTAAACTTGCGTAAAACCATTCTATAAACAAACGCTTACTAATATATTTTTTGAATGCAAGACACACATTTTTTATTTATTATATATGTATTCGTATATGCGAAGTCCTACGTGATTTTCCGTTTCCGGAAATAAAAAATAGAAATCATTTTATCAGTATATAAGATAAAAGAACGAAGTTGAAAATTTGAAACATTGGTTTAATAGGTTTTTTAGTACAAGATAGAGATACAAAACACGAAAAATATGGTAAGGATAAGGTAGGGTGTTCAATGTGATAGAAATGATCCAAGTAAAAAAATAGCACATTCGCATTTTGGCAAATAAAGTAATTCATCAAAATGAGAACGTGCTTTAATTAAAACTGGTATACCCATAGTGGTGTTATGTATGAATGCCATTTATACTTATTTTTCCAATTAGTCGCGGGGACAATTTGAGGACGTTTATATAAAATTCTATGATGTTTCATGACAATCTTAAATTCATAAACCTTGATTTTAAGCTATTTGACACCTTTTGATAGCCTATGATAATGCTAAAACGACGAGCCGTATCACAAGTTATTTCCCGAACTATACCAGTCAGAAGTTTTATACACACTTCCTGATTGAATATTGCGTGTAGCATTATAAGCCCCCTAAGTGAATTATAGAGCCGGTGAGTGTGGGACATGGAGAGATTCAATGCGGATAACTGAACTATTCAAAAAAAGTGTCCACAAAAAAAGTCCAGATAATTTTGAAAAGTATTTTCTTTCGTTTCAATAGCTATATTTAAGGAATAAACCTATACTATGGTTATGCCTAAAAATGTGCTAATTAGATTACGGGGAAGATACTTTTTTTGATTTATGGAGAGACTTTGATAAAAAGAGGCAGTAAATAACTAAATACCGTTAAAAAACGCAGTTAGGTATAATGACAACATTAAGTTTAGTTTTTAAATAATTGGCCAAAGAAAGAAGAATGTGTAATGGCTACAAATAATCAATCGCAAGCTAGCAAACTAATCACTATTTTAATACCTGCTTATAATGAACAGGATGTACTTGGTCAGCTGATCAGTCGTTTAGAAGACGTTCGAGTGTCAAATGTCCTCTATGATTTTGAATTTTTGTTTGTGAATGATGGCAGTGATGACGAGACTATTCAACTATTACAAAAGTATAGTGAACGTACTCCTTATATCAGATACATAGATTTATCGAGAAATTTTGGTAAGGAAATTGCTATGCTTGCTGGATTTGATTATGCAAAAGGAGAGGCTGTTGTGATACTTGATGCGGATTTGCAGCAGCCACCTGAACTCATTGGTGAAATGATAGAGTGGTGGGAAAAAGGATACGAAGACATTTATGCGGTTCGAGCCAAACGAGATGGCGAAAGCCGTTTAAAGAAATGGACGTCAAACGCTTATTTCAATGTGCTGCAGAAAATATCAAGTGAAGAGGTATATCCTCTTGCTGGAGATTTCCGCTTGCTTGATAGAAAGTGTGTGAAAGCATTACAGGAACTGAGAGAAACAGAACGCTACACCAAAGGGATGTATGGATGGATTGGGTTCAAAAAAAAAGGAACTGACCTATTATGCGGATAGTCGCGCTGCAGGAGAAACTAAATGGAGCTGGGCACAATTATTCAAGCTGGCGCTGAATGGCATTACGTCGTACAGTACGGCACCTTTAAGAATATGGTCTTATATTGGATTCATTATCTCTTTATTTGCCTTTCTTTTTCTGGCATATGAAATAGGCGTGACGCTTTTATTCGGAACGGATGTCAGTGGGTATCCGACTTTGATCGCCTCAATTTTATTTCTGGGAGGAATCCAGCTGATTTCTTTAGGCTTCATCGGTGAATATCTGGGCCGGGTGTTTGTAGAAACTAAGGGAAGACCGCCTTATTTTGTTAGAGAGATGTCAAATCATGAAAAAGAAAGTTAAAGGGTACTTTTCAATGAGTAGAATAAAAACGGTGTACTTAAATTATCAGGAAATAATTGATTACATTCTATTTGGCCTGCTGACAACTGCAGTGAATATAGGGGCCTTCTTTTTATTTGATACCGTATTAGGTATTTCATATCTCATAGCCAATGCTATTTCAATTATCGCTGCGATCCTGTTTGCATTTTTTACAAATAAAAAATATGTTTTCAAATATAGATCAACTACAGTTAAAGCAGCCTTTAAGGCATTCTATTTATTTGTAGGGTTAAGACTGATTTCTGGTGTATTTGATATGCTAAGCATGTGGATACTTGTTGATTTTATGGGCATGGGAACGAATCTGTCTAAAATCCTGACGCAGTTCATTATCGTCAGTTTAAATTATATATTTAGTAAGCTTTATATTTTCAAACGAAAAGAGTGACTGAGATGTTTATTGACAAAGAGTTTCTAAATAAACCCATTACAAAGCAAACATTTATGACTTATTCACTAGTCTTTTGTCTAACTTGTCTGGTGGTTTATAGTGTTTATTTTTTATCTGGAGGGTCTTTCATATGGCAAAGTGACGGGTTTACGCAACACTTTCAGTTGTTTGACGAATATGTAAACATCATTCAGGGGGTACTGAGAGGGAATGGGTTTCCACAGTGGGACTGGTCGATTGGTGCCGGTGCGGATACGATCACGGCATACGGCTATTACGCTATAGGGGATCCCTTTGTTTATTTAGGCGTGCTTTTCCCGGAAAGTTTACGAGAGTTTTCTTTTCATTTACTGATATTTGTTCGAATGTGGTGTGTTGGACTAAGTTATCTAACCTTTGTCAGAAAATTTAAAGCCTCCCATGGTGCGGGTTTGATGGGGGCGTTTATGTATACATTCAGCTTTTTTGTTATTTATAATGCAAAACGGCATCCCTTTTTTATTTTACCATTGATCTGGTATCCGCTTCTTTGTCTGGGTGTCGAGAAAATTTTAAGAAAAGAGTCCGGGTTACTGTTTAGTGTGATGGTAGCAATCAGTGCCATTGCTAACTTTTATTTCTTTTACAAATTAACTGTCTTGTTTTTCATATATGGCATAGTCCGGTACGGTATGCTTTATAAGTTTGGAAATGTGAAGCAGTTAGCCATTTCTTTTGGACGTTGTTTAGTGCACTATATAATTGGTGTCTTATTAAGTGCAGTAATCTTTTTACCGATGATCGACGGGTTTTTAAATGCATCAAGAGGGACGGATGGACCCGCAATCAATCTGCTTGTTTATCATTTAAGTTATTATACTGCACTCATTCATAACTTGTTCGTTCCTGAATCCTATTTATGGACTGTTGGTGGTCTTTCGATCTTTGCGTTGTTTTCTGTCATCTTTTTATGGAAAACGAAACAGGAAAAGACAGTTTCAGGCACGATGCTTTTAATTTTGGGATTATTTCTGATGTTCCCATTTTTTGGATCATTCATGAACGGGATGTCCGGACCGTATAATCGTTTTAGTTTTGCTATTCCTTTCTTTTTGTCCTTTGCCAGTGGACAATTTCTGGAAGAACGGAACACATTACAAGTTAAAGAGCTACAATTAATCAAGTATGGGTTGATCGTTTTTTCTTTGATCTATGCAATTTCAGCCTTTACACATAATATGTATCTATACTATGTTATTCCAATGGCGCTAGGCTGGCTCATGTGGTTCTTGCTTGCTTATGAGTCAAAAACAGACTTAAAGGCAGAAACGATTAACTGGATTTCCGTTGCTTTAGTGAGCTTAGTCTTATTGAACATGGCAACGAACGCAATGAGTCTGTACTTTCCATATGGAAGACATTCGATAGCTGATACCATTGAATTAAATACATCAATGGATCGTTATGAAAATTTATTTGGGGGCATGCAAGGTTTTTTACCCGAAGAAGAGGTATACCGAGTAGGGGTCACATCACAAGATAATCACACACGCAATCAATTCATCTATCATGATTTGATGGGATTAAGTACTTACCTTTCAATTACAAATGGCTATCTAGCTGAGTTCGCCGAAGAAATGGAACTGGCTTCTTATCAGATTATTCAACCCCTTCGAAACGGGATGGATGATCGACGCATAGCCAATCATTTGCTCAACATTGAATACATCCTAACTGAAGAAGTGAATGAAGCTTACCTTCCGCAAGGGTACGAAGTGATCCATCGATCAACTGAGGATCCGGCATTTATTGTTTCTCAAACAGAAGCCAGTTTCCCGTTTGCTTACGCGGAAGACAGCATGATCCTGCGAGACGATTTTTCTGATTTAAATCCAATCGAAAAAGAAGGGGTCCTAACGCAGGCAGTAGTCTTAGAAACTAGTGAAGGAATTCAAGTGGAAAGCATAGAGAATATTCCACAAGTTGAAACCGTGGCTCATCAAATCGACTACAGCGACCTTGCACTACAGCTAGTGGAAGAACATACAGAAGAACATACAATAGAGGTTAAAGAGAGTGGCGCTCGTTTAAGTGTTTCTCTTGAGAACGCAAATGAATTTGCAGGACATGAGTTGTTTATTCATTTAGAAGGATTGAATTATGAACCTGTAGACACACCTTTTTACATGCCGACTGATACAAGCTATAATATCCGCTTTATGTATGAAGGACGAAGCAAAAAGTTTCGTCAGTCGGACAAGTATTCCTTCAGTACGTACTTTCATAGAGAAAATATGTTTGTCAACCTTGGCCATACGGATACAGGAACAGATGAACTGTTTATTCAATTTCAAGATACAGGACACTACCAGATTGATAAAGTGACGGTCTATGCCTTACCCGTAGATGAACTGACTGATAGAGAACTAGCTGATGAAAAACGAGCAAATGCATTAGATATCTCAGTCTTTGAAAATGAACGTATCGAAGGAACGATTCAAAGAGAAGACCCAGGGATCCTTGTTACAACGATCCCATATGAAAAAGGATGGACTGTAGCCGTTAATGGTGAGGAGAGAGAACTGGTTCAAGCTAATATCGGATTTATTGGCCTGCCTTTAGACTCCGGAAGTTCAGAAATCATTTTTTCCTATAAGAACCCTTATTTGAAAACGGGAAGTATATTGAGTTTGCTTGGCCTCTTATTGTTGGGAGTAGTTCAGGTCATATCTAAAAAGCGTTCAAACCATTGAATAGTTCACATAAAATCATTAATGAATTAAAGAGTGTGGGATGTTAGTATAAATATATTGAAATACTGGAGGTATCTAATATGAATGGAAACAGCAATGATATGACACCGATCCGACTTCATCTGGAACTGGTGACGGATTTTTTGTCAAGCGATGAGAAAGTGCTGTTGAAGCGGTACGGAGAGTCCAGCACAGGAGAGAGCATTACCAGAGACATCTTTATTCCCTCCGATATGACGCTCCATGCACTGCATTATGCAATCCAGAAATTATTTGGCTGGCAGAATTCACATCTCAGACGATTTTTTCTTCCCGAAGAGGTGTACGCTCAGCTGACAAACAATACGGTCAAAGGATGGTCTGATCTGGTGGGGAGTTTATTCCAGCCGCCGTCAGAAGCAGAGCATGATCTGTTCTGGGATGATGATTATAAATCAGGCAGTATAAATACATGGCTTCGAAAAAAATATACCGGACCATATGTGTTTAGAGGACATTACGAACAGTATAGAGTGGCAAGGCAGGATATTAAAGACTTGCTGAACCGGTTTGAAGACATGGAGATACGCGAATCCTTTAATGATTACTTGGAACGAAAAGAACAGGATCCCGATTCTGAACCGAAAATACTTCGCAGAGCCTCATTGATCGATATGACACTGGATGAAATGAATGCATCTCTCATGTTGGAAAGTGGAACAGAGAACTTGCTTGAAAAACTGCTGGTTTCTGATGTTCTGGCTTTCGAAGATGAAGAAATAAGGGGAGAAGGGTTTCCAGTGACCAGAGAATTGTTATACGAGTATGATTTTGGTGACGGATGGAGAGTTAACATAACAAAAAAAGGACACTATGATGATTTGCTGTCAGACTATCTGGTGAGTGCTGAAGAGTTGGAAGAAGCCAGTGAAACGGTGATCCTCAAACACAAACCAGTGTGTTTAACTAGAGACGGGCTCTCCGTAATGGATGATGTCGGTGGTTTAAGTGGATATGCACGATTTTTAGAAACGATTTATGAAGGTGATGACAAAGAAGAAGCGGCTGATTCACGCAGATGGGCAAAATATATGGGATGGAACCAAAAGAAATTGGCCCCTAAAAAGATACTGTAAAAAGGCAGTTTTTGACTCTTTAATACGACGTATTGTATAGATAAGGAAAGCTCGGCTACGCCTTCGCCATTTTTGGTGATAGTGCGTTGCCGATTTTTTCGTCTCTTTGTAATAATGGCAGCTTCAATACTTCTCTTATCAGGTGTTGTGTCTACCGAGAGTCAATCAGACCAGCTTTTTAAGCCTTTCGGAACAAGTTCAGGATTTTTTCACCACTACTTGTCTCGAATAGATATTAATCGAGACAAGTAGTGCTAATTGCTGATCAAACTCGTTTAGATTACATATTAATCGAGACAAGTAGCGCTGATTTCTGATCAAACTCGTTTAGATTACATGTTAATCGAGACAAGTAGTGCTGATTTTTGATCAAACTCTTTTAGATTACATATTATTCGGAACAAGTAACCCTGATTTCTGATCAGACTCGTTCTGAATAGCTGAATTTCCTTAAGATCCATTCAGAAATGGTTTCCCATTATTAGTGTGCATCAATAAGGTTTTTGACTAGTCATTTCATTGTGACTATCTGTCTTTAAGTAGAAAGAAAACAGTGCAATAAAAGATATAAAATGTCGCTATTTTAAATTTGTGTTATTAGGTGTTGCGGAGTATACTTAATTTAAGGAGAGTGAATAGTATGTCCACTACAAAATTACGCAAACAAGGAAGTTCAATAGTGGTAACCATTCCTGCTGCAGAAGCCAAAAATCTTGATATGGACAGAGAGTATATTGTGAAAACGGATAAGCATGGAACGATTACGTTGATTCCGCAACTTGAAAATCCATTCAAAAATGCTGAAAAAGGTGAATTTTACGAAGAGGATGAATGGGCAGAAATGAAGCCTGTTGGAAAAGAAATATGGTAGACAAAAAATATATTCCAGAAAAAGGAGATGTCGTTTGGATTGATTTCGATCCTTCTACTGGAATCGAAATTCAAAAAAGAAGACCTGGCCTCGTTGTTTCTTCATATGAATTCAACCGGAGCACCAGATTTGCCGTGATATGCCCAATTACGTCTACGAAAAGAAATAATCCTACCCGATTCGAGTTATCCAGTACATCTAAAATTAAAGGCCAAGTAATCGTTCCGCAATTGAAATCACTTAACTATGTTGAGAGAAACGGTCAATTTATAGAAAAAATTGGATTTAATGAATTAGAGCAAATAAATCAGTTGATTTATTTCATATTTGAATAAGATAGAAGGTAAACTAGAATGATGGCCTATTTCTGACTCTTTAAAGCAAATCTCTCTAGTAACCCATTTGACGTGGTTCAAGTGTAACTGGGGAGCTACAGCTAGTTTAAGATATTATCTGGTCATTTCTTACATTTTTGGTGTGAATAAATAAATATCAAGTACATAGCTCACTAATAAATAGACCTGTGAAAAAATATAGATAGATTATTCAGTAATTTAGAAATACTGGAAAACGAGTCCATCAGGATATAGAAGTAAAGTTGCTGACTAATTGTGCTGAATTTTGTAAATCAGTTCCACTTAAGGGCAGATAACGATATATAAGGGTGATCGGATGATAAATTTAAGACAGTTCGAAAAACAGATAAATTCAACCATTTTGAAACGTGGGAAGCAATATTATGAACAAGGATTGGTCGAGAAGATATATCAGACTGATTATGATTCATATGAAGCTGACATTTTTGGAACATATGTATACAATGTGAAATTAAAAATGAATAAACATGAGGTCATTCATTCGTCTTGTACTTGTCCATTTGACTTTGGCCCGATTTGTAAACATGAAGTTTCTGTTTTTTATAAATTGAGAGAACTTATGGAAAAAGGCAACTTAATTGAAGGGTCAAAAGAATTTCAACCAAATGATGCGTATACTCTTGAAGAATTATTAGACTCCTTGTCAAAGGAGGAACTAGTCCGATTTATCATGCAGAGAGCAGCGAATGATTCGAGTTTGGAGCATCATTTGCGGTTTAAATATGGTGAAAGATCTCCTGAAGATGAGTTAGCTGAAACTAAACGAGTACTGGAAGCTATAAATGAAAAATACTTTGATTATAAAGGGAATTTACATCAAGAAAGAAGTGCCGAGTATGCTTTAGAGATGGGGCAGGTACTTAATAAGGCGCTAAACGTTAAAGACCCTTTGATTTCCTGTGATATCGCTTGTCTAGTAATGAATGAACTGCTGGAATTACTCGAATACTTTGAAGATGACGACTGGACACTTGGAGAAATTGTGGATGACTGCATACAAATAGTGAAATCTATTGTTTCCAGTGAGTTAAGTCTTGAGGACAAAAAAGCAGTCTACAATAAAATCATCAATGAATTGGATCATAACGAAGTACCTGTTTGGGAGGATTTTCAAGAAGGGTTATTTGAAGTCTTGGACGATTTGGCAGAAGAGGATACCCTATATGAAAATTATGTAGAAGAGTTAATGGGTCGTATTAAACAAGGCAATACATGGTCAACAATGTATCACAATGAACGCTATCTGATTAAAGTCTTTCATTTGATTGAAAGAAGAGGAGATGCAGATGAACAGATGCTCTTCTTAGTGAACAATATTAAGTATGACAGTTTTAGAAAAAGGGTTATCGACAAATATTTTGATCAGAAAGATTATCTTCAAGTCATTCAATTGACCAAAGAAGGAGAGAATCAGCAAAAACACTACACAGGAAAAGTAGCAATTTGGAAAGAGTTAAGGTATAAAGCTTACAAGTATGCGGAGATGCTAAATGAGCAACTTACATTAGGGAAAGAACTCTTTTTATCTGGTGATTTTGACTACTACAATGAATTGAAAGAGTTGTATAAAGGTAATGAACAAGAACTTTATGAAGAACTCAAGGTGGAATTGAAAAAGAACTTTCAATTTACAGGTTATAATCAAACTTATCTGAGATTAATTAGAGAAGAACAAGACGTGGACGCCTTAGCTGAAGTAGTCACTAGCGATGTCAGGTATGTTCGGGAGTATGCTGAGTATTTACAAGATACCCACAAAGAGTTGGTTGTTAAAGCGTATAAATACCTTGTTGAGCAAGAGGCTTCTATGGCTAATAATCGGTCAGGATACAGAGCAGTTGCTTCATTAATAAAAGAATATGGTAAAGTCACAGATGAAAAACTAGCTAACGAAGTGACTGGGCAAATACGGAAAAAGCATAGCCGAAGACCAGCCTTTATGGATGAGCTGAGTAAGGCGAAATTATAGAAAGTAAGCTTATTTCAAACACCATGATCCTTCTCCTGTATGAGACGGATCATGGTGTTTTTGTTTTCTTGTAGTATTATAATCACAGAAAAATATCTGAAGCTGGACTTATAGAAGTGTTAAAAAATAGTCATAGCAAACCGCCCATTTTCACTATATGATAGGCAATAGAGAAAACGCTATCGAAAAGAGCTCATAAAGGGGTCGCTGATTACAATCTTTCTCATGATGATGCTAGCTGTTGTATTGCTGGGCGTATATATAGTAAATATGAGAAATCATCGATTGAGCAATACAACTCAAACTTTTGCACAAGTCGTCCCTGAAACACTCTCAACAATCGATCATAGTTTTTATCAAACTAATACTAATTTAATCGAGCAATATATATCAGGTACGGGCAGTATCGAAACCAGTCAGATTTACCGGCTGTTCTATACTTTTAACTCTCAGCAGCAGATCAAGAGTGATCTCCTATTGTTTGATAGTAAGAAAAAGCTGGAAGCTCAGTTTCATCCCCATTTTCTGGCTAATACTCTGGAAACCATTCGATCTGCTATGTATATCGACACACAACTTGCAAACGAAGTACTATTAAGAATGAACAGCCTTTTACGATATAGTGTGGATTAACAGAATGAAGGCACGACTTTATCGGAGGATTTAGAGTACGTAAAAAACTATTTAGCCATTAATGAGATACGTTTTGAGGACTTCAGCTATGGTGTAGTGTTTACTGCAGTTCTGCCTCAGCTGTATCTTGTCTATACTTCGTTTCTAAATACCAGTGGGATGGTGTTCCAGCCAGGTTATTCGCTGAACAGTTACCGCGAGGCATTCTCAAGAATGGGAAATTCAATCATTAACACAATCAGAATTCCTTTACTGGCTATCACAATTGTCGTAATCTTTGCAGTATTTATTTCTTACCTTGCTGTCAGAAGAAGAAACCCACTCACCGCGACGATCGATACACTAAGTATGATTCCTTATATCGTCCCAGGAACTGTGCTGGGAATTGCGTTTCTGACTTCTTACAATACAGGAGTCGGTGGAACAGGTCTACTGACAATTACTGGAACGACTTTCATCATGGTTGTCTCCTTGGCAGTTAGACGTTTACCATACACTATTCGATCATCTGTCGCTGATTTGCATCAGATATCGCCGTCTATTGAAGAAGCTGCACAAAGCTTAGGAAGCAGCAAGATCAATACATTCTTTAAAATCACTGTGCCGATGATGATGCCAGGAATCATTGCTGGTGCGATACTCAGCTGGATCACAATGATATCTGAACTGTCGACATCTATTCTGTTGTATACAGTGAATACGCGAACCGTTACTGTTGCTATCTACACGGAAGTTATTCGTGGGAACTATGGCATAGCAGCTGCATTATCAACTATATTGATGATCTTCACCGTCTTGTCGCTTCTTCTCTTTATGAAAGTTTCAGGGAAAGATGAGATTAGTTTATAGTATCAATAGTTCTACTGAAACAGATTATATTAAATTTTACTATTACGTTCCTCAAGCTTTCTTTAATATGGAAGATGGGGAACGTTTTTTAGTTTTTAATGCGAAAATTTAGAATAGCACCTTCACCTTGACCAGACCGAATGCAGTATAAATCCATTAAACTAATTCATATGGGATAAAGATACTCTGATATAATAGGACTAGAGAGGTTCTAAATAATCTATGACTACTTGGAACTTATCATACTACAATTAGTTGTGATGCTTATTATCACACACAACAGAAGGAGCTATAAAATGGAATACATAATAATGTACAGTTTGATACTAGAGGACTAGTTCTCACTCCTGTCTACATAAAATTCACCCGGTCCACTTATCAGTCTGCGAGCGGAAACAGTTTTATTCAAACGGTTTTTAATAAAGGCAATTATGGTGAATTTCTGATTTACTATAAACTTGAGAAAATGGAGGGCAATCATAAGCTGTTGACTAATCTGTACTTACCTAAGTCGAACGGTGAAACGACGGAAATCGATCTGCTTATGGTTGATGAAACGGGAATTTATGTATTTGAATCTAAAAATTACAGCGGATGGATTTACGGGAATGAAAACCGGAGAAACTGGACTCAGACATTTCCCAATAAAAAGAAGTTTACCTTCTATAATCCTATCTGGCAGAACAATGCCCATATAAATGCTTTAAAAAGTGTAACGGGTATAGACAGAGAAGGACTTTACCTTTCATATATTATTTTTAGTGAACGATGTACGCTCAAGAAAATAACGGTTCAATCTGATCACATTAAAGTCATAAAAAGAGACCGCCTGATTAAAAGTGTAAAAAAACAGGTCAAAAATTCTCAGAAAGTACTCTCGCAGGGAGAAATTGAGGCATATGCTAATAGGCTAGGCAAGTACGCCCTTTCTGATGCACAGACTAAGAAAGCTCATGTTGTTGCTATTAAAGCCAAACGATAATAAGACAATTATGTTCAAGTATAATCGACAATTGATTATATTTGAATAATAAACAAAAAGGAGTTAATAAAGATGTCTGAAGAAAAAGAGAGAATAAGACCCATACCTCTTCATCTGGAGCTTGTGAGCGACCATATGTCAGATGAAGAACAAGTCCTGCTTAAACGATACGGAGAATCGTCCACGGGGACCAGCATCAACCGTGATATCCTTATCCCAGCAGACCTGACCCTTCATGCGCTACACTATACTGTACAAAAACTCTTTGGCTGGCAGAATTCACATTTGAGGCGATTCTTACTGTCGGAGAATGACTATAAGAGAGTGACTGATGGAACAGTTAGAGGCTGGTCGGATCTTGTCGGCACATTATTCCAACCCCCTTCAGAAGGGGAACATGATCTTTTCTGGGATGATGATTATGACTCAGGCAATTTTAACTCCTGGTTACGGAAAAAATATACTGGACCATATGATTACCGAGGTCATTATGAACAGTACGAAGTGGCCAGACAGGATGTTGAGATGATGCTTGACCGATTTCCGGACCTTGAAATTCGTGAATCTTTTTCAGAATTTATGGACCGGAAAAATTCTGATTCTGAGTCTAAACCTGAAATTAGAGGGCGTTCACCGCTTATTGACATGACTATTGAAGAAATGAACAGATCTCTCTTTATGGAAACCGGAACAGAAGATTTATTGGAGAAGCTGCTTGTCGATGAACTCATTGGATATGAAGGTGAGCAGATCCTTGGAAGGGGCTTTCCAGTGGCAGATGAACTGTTTTATGAATATGATTTTGGAGATGGCTGGAGAGTGCGCATAACTAAACGTAAGTCTTGTGAAGAACTGCTCAGGAGTCATCTAGTCACTGTCCAGGAAATAGAGGAGGCCAATACGGAGGTTCTTCGTAAGCATAGACCGGTCTGTCTAGCTATTGATGGTCTATCTGTAATGGATGATGTGGGAGGTCTCAGCGGATTTGCCAGATTCCTTGGAGAAGTGCATCAAGGAGATAGCAGAGAAGAGTCTGCAGTTGCACGGAGATGGGCTAAAAGTATGGGCTGGAAAGATAAAAAAGTAAGGCCGAGTAAACTGTTATGATTAATTATAAAAACAAATAAGATGTAAGTGTGTGCTTCAACTCAAAGCTTTTTTAACTGAAAAGTTGGCAAATCCATAGATACAAAATATAAAAACTCCAGTGCATTTTAGCATTGGGTACTTAAATTAGATAATTAATGCACCACTCCAAGCCAATAATCATAACATTAAGGTTACCCAGGTCTTAATTCATAAATAATAACCGTGCTGATTTCGGAAACGAAGTCAGCACGGCTATTCATGTATTCCAACTATTTAAAAGAAATCATCCTGACTCAAGAATTCGTCTTTCCAGTCTTCCGTTTCAAACACATCATTTATATCAGCTACAATTTCTTTCCAGTCCGGATTAACTAAGTCGATTTCCCCTTCGATCAGTTCTCCTCTGCTGTCTTCTGGTGGAGCCTCATTTTTTGCTTTGATGCATGTTGGGTAGGTCAAGCTGGGGTCAGCTTCTAGAATACTTTCAAGGACTATATTATGTTCCCAGTTGTCTCCAAAATCATAAGTATAGAGGACACGGTCTTTTTCCTGCTTGATCCAGTCGGAAAGGCGTTCGTTTTTTTCATTACGAATCTTTAGATGGGGAAGGAACTGAGAAGTGAACGCTTCATCCACTGCGAACGGAAAACTGTTTTCCAGATCGCTCCCATTTGTATCGTCATCAGGACCAATACGAGTGACACTCATACGTTCACCGTATGAGCGCCTGACGTCAAATTCATGAAGATGGTAGCCCGCCCAGTCAAAAGCAGCCATTAAAATATAATGCAGGTCCTCAAATGTTGTGTCACTGTCTACTAATAATCGCCTCCAGACGGGCAGGCCAACATCCTTAAGTGTTACTTTTATCTGATAAATCATTTCATTTCATCCTTTCTTACATGGAACCTTTGGATTACATCAGCCATATTTTTTCTGATGTTCTTTTGTCCTCTTTAAGTAATCTTCAACTTCACGGACTATTATCCATTTTTTTCAAAAATCCGGGCAGTTACTGCTTTTTCTTCAATGATATCCCGGTCTTTTACTCTGCCATCCTTGTCGTATTTGCGACCGTCTTTGTAATTCCCATAGCGGCGTGAGCGAGGATCTCACTTTTATATGGTTCAACCATCAGAACCCCTTATTCACCTCGTTCCACCCGATACAATTCGGGTTATTTGCGAAAATCTATGTTATCAAAATCCAGATCGTAGTCAAATGCCATACTATCACCTCTCTTTAGAGCAATTATTATAACGTGAACTACCCACCACTTAAATCCTCCGGATTTTGAAGTGGGGGCTTCCTACGAACTCCATTCTTGTCTGCACAGATTTCATGCAGATAGAGGAATCGGATATGGGTAGGCTCAAAAGGCAGTCCCTGCCTCATAGGTTTTCTTTTACTTGGCTAACGCCAAAAGGTTCTTGCTGGCATTGATGTCTCTGTCCAGATACTCCCCGCAATTAGGGCACTCCCATTCCCGTATGTGGAGGGGTTTCTTCCCGTCACGGTGTCCACAGGCAGAACAAATCTGGCTGGATGGATAGAACCTGTCCGCTTTGATGATTGTACGTCCTT
>NZ_BAAADA010000113.1:0-9380 GCF_039522005.1 Alkalibacterium indicireducens | reverse complement strand
CATTTTAATATTAAAATTGAAGAGTTACCATCTCTAGAAAAAAAGTTTCCGCCAAAGTCTTGACACATACACTATATTGTTAAACATTGTAAATGGTATAATAAAATGGATGAATTTCGGCAATTAAAAATGGCTAAAAAATCACCACTTTCTTAAAAAAGCTGATATATTAATCTTAGCTAAATTTTAAGGAGCGTGGAGAAATTGGTGAGGTGGAAAATGTACAACGATATTCATCATTTTAAGGATATTGGGTTGAAAAGACCCAAGTAGCCAATAGGCCAAAATTAAACTACAAAACAGTTAGGAAGTACTGGGATGTAACTCCTGAAGAGTTTTTGGAAACACAGAAAAAGAAAAAGGCAAGAAGCTAATCAGTTCTTTCAACTTGTATCTGCTTTATACCAGAATACTTCAATTATCATAACCTCAAATAAAGGTTTTGAAGATTGGGTGGAAATAATGGGTGACCCTGTCATTACCACTGCCACTCTAGACTGGCTGGTTCATAACAGTGAGATTTTTAATATGACAGGAGACAATTATAGACTGAAAAATAGAAATACCATATTTAGTAATTAAGCTGCCAAAAATAATTGCCGTTTTTTAGCCAAAAGTACTTGCCAGTTACAGTAGTTTAGGGGTTGTGAGTCAGGAGTCAGTGTGATAATAGTGGATATAGATAGTTGGGTAGTAGGGGAAATTAACTTATTGAATGTGAGCAGGAGAATTTGCTAGTAAGAGATCTGCACAACTGGAAGATAGACATTAAAGAACGGGCATAAGGGTTTAGGAATAAAACTTTGTCCGTTTAATTTTTAGATAGGATTGTCAGAATATTTTATTAAATAGATGAAATGGCTAATTTGCTAGGATGAGGTGTGGGCGGTGTGTACCATGGACGTGGATGAATATAGAAATATGATTAGCGAGTTTTCAGACTTACCACTATTTGATGAAAAGTGCAGCTTCTATTACGATGAGACCGGAAACGTTCGTAAGTTTAGGCTTACAGAGAATGGCGTGAATGCAGAAGAAGGCATTGCTAATGATTTTATTCTCGGCGGTGTGTTATTTAAGAGTGATTCCCCTTCATGTGATATAGACAAATTATTTGATGAGTTGAAAATTAATACATCAGAAATTAAGTTTAAGACATTAGCTGGTAGGGGTCTGATTTCTGGACAGCCATAGGCAAGAAACCAATTCAGCAATTTCTTTCATGGCTTGACAGTAGCGAACTCTATGTCCATTATGCTACGTTAAATAATATGTACTTTTCTGTCGTAGATATAGTTGATTCCCTATTTGCTGCCCAGCCTCAGTTCAACTTCGGATTAGAGTGGGCACAATCTTTGAAGGCCAGTTTACATAGATTTGCTATATCACATATGGATGAGATCCTTCCAATACTCCATGGCTACAATTATCCAAGCTTAGATAAAGAAGATATTAAGAATTTTTGTTATGAGCTGAGCGATCTCATACAATCCTATGGTGACGAAGATTTCTATCTAGAGAATTTCCGGCAATTACTGAAAGCAAATGGACGTAAGGGAGAGCTAGTCTTTATTGAAGATAACACGCCTGGTTTATTAGTTGAGGAATATTTCGGACTAAGAGATGGTAGGTGTGCATTTTATAAAGATTCCATGCATTATTTTGATGAAGAAGCTGAGGCAGAAATAGCCTTAAAAAATACGATTTACACTCTAAAAGGTGAGAAACTGTCCAATTTCAAATTCATTAATTCCAAGAATGAGCGACTGATACAGATATCTGATGTTTGGGTGGGCTTACTCGGAAAGTTATTTGCAGAGTTAGATCAGTCTACGCCAGAAATGATTATAAGCAAAATGGAATCACTTACTCAGGAACAGAAAGAATGCATCCGTATAATCAACTCACTAGTAGACAGAGCTGAAAGACTTCACAGAGGGTTGATTCAAAATGTGAATAGTATTGAGATTATACATCATAGAGGACTATTATTAGGGGTACTGGGAGATTTAGCAAGATAAGATTAAAAGAAATTCGATAGGAGGGGGAAGGCCCATGTACATATCAAGGATTGATATTGAAAATTATAGAAATTTCGAGTCTGTAACGGTGGAATTTAAAGACGGAATAAATTTGTTAATTGGACAAAATAATTCTGGCAAATCAAATCTCATCAGAGCTTTAGCCTTAATATTTGATTCATCTGTTAAAAAGCAACTTACAATTGATGATATATACAATAATATCTCCTTAGAAAAACTTAAACAACACTCACCAAAGATTTCAATTAGTGTGCAATTATCTCAATCAGATAATGAAAATTTGATGGGAGATGAGCTGGTTACAGTAAGTAACTGGCTAACATCATTAAAAGAACCGTATCAAGCAATGATTCAATATGAGTTTTTTTTACCTGAATCTGAGGAAGCTAGATATTTAGAAGATGTTATGCAAGCTACAAATGCATCAGATATTTGGCAAATCATTAAAACTAAGTTTATAAGACACTATATTAATAAGACCTGGGTGGGTAATCCAGAAAACCAAGTACCAATTGATGGGGAGAGTTTGAATAAATTTGATTTTCAATTTTTAGATGCCATCAGAGATGTGGAACGAGATATGTTTTCTGGTAGGAATACTTTACTTAAAGATGTAATTGACTTTTTTATGGATTATGACATTAAGTCTGATAAAGAGTTAACTGAAGAGCAACAAACAGAAAAAATTAAAAGTAGAAGAGAGTCTTTTGAAATTGTTTCTAAGGAATTAATTGAAAAGCTTCAAGAGAGATTGGAGAGTGGAAATAAGGAAATTTTATCTTATTCTAATGATATTGGTGCTTCCTTTGATGACTCGATGCCAGATTTTGAAGGTAAAATAAGTGAGAATGAATTATATTCTGTTTTACAACTGATTGTAAAACAAAACACTGGGATGAATATACCAATTTCAAATAATGGTCTTGGCTATAACAATCTAATCTTTATGTCATTATTGCTAGCAAAGATGCAGGTAGATTCTAATGGTAAATATTTGGGAAGTAATGCAAAAGTATTCCCAGTATTAGCTATAGAGGAACCTGAAGCGCATTTACATCCTACTATGCAATTTCAGTTTATGAAATTTTTGAAGAAGAATATAAAAGAAAAAAAGGTAAAGCAAGTATTTATCACTTCACATTCTACCCATATCACATCATCTACGAATCTAGATGACATTATTTGCTTTTATAAAGAAAATGGTAAGACTGGGATATCATATCCAGGAAAAGTTTTCTACAATGTAAATGAGCATCAGAATAGTGAGTGTAAAGAGGATAGCAAAAAATATGTTCAGCGGTTTCTTGATGCTACAAAATCAAATATGCTTTTCGCAGAAAAAGTTATCTTTGTTGAAGGTATAGCAGAACAACTATTGATCCCAATTTTTGCGGAGTACCTAAACAAACCTTTAGAAGAAAATCATATTTCTGTAATCAATATTGGTGGGAGATACTTTGAACATTTTCTTTATTTGTTTGATGGTAATAAAGATGGAACAATAAAGCGTAAGATTGCATGCATAACAGATTTAGACCCAACGAGGAAAGAAAAAGATAGTAATAATGCAAAGTCAAAAAGGTGCTATCCATATGAGCTTAATGTAGAGCCAATGAAGTATAAATACTCAGTGAATGATAGCATGGTTAAGTATAAAGATGGGGGGCATCCCAATATTCGTTCATTTACTCAAGATGAGGTTTTTGGTAAGACACTCGAGTACCAATTGGCTTTTGAAAATGAGAATAGCAGGCTATTATTAACCCCATCACTCCAAAATTATACTGAGCTAGAGGAGATTATCATATTGATAGAGGAAGAAAAAAATACTGAGGACCTCTTAGAAAAGCTTAGAGATAGCGATGAAAACAAAAGGATTATGGATTCAATTAGAACTGCTAATTGGGGTACATGGGATGAAGAATTGAAGAAGAAGGCTGTATTTGCATCAAGATATCTTAATTCTGTTGGCAAAGGTGAAAATGCTTTGGAACTATCTGTGGCCTTAAAAGAGAATTTAGAGAAAAGAGGCACAGAGGAATATCAGAATTTTAATGTACCTAATTATATTCGTGAAGCTATTGAATGGATGTGCGAAGGGCTATGATTATAACGGCTAAAGATAAAATAAATATTAATGAGGATTTTAAAGTTGAGGCTGGACCAGGAGCAGGGAAGACAGAGTTTTTGGTTAACCACATAAAAAGTATTATCGACAACTCTGAAAGGCTATCCAATTCCAGAAAAATAGCTTGTATTACCTATACGAATATAGCAGTGGAGACTATTCTAAAAAGGGTTGGTAAAAATGCATCAAATATGATAGAAGTCACCACAATTCATAGCTTCTTATATAAGAATGTAGTTAAGCCTTATTGCTCTTTCATCCCTGAGGAATATGAGTTGTTTGCCAAGAAAGTCAAAGGGCATGATGATTTATACATTAGTTCTAAATATATTCGTGAGTGGTTTGAAGACGGCGATTTTAGTGGTTTGAAGCATCCTAACTCAAAAAATCAGATTTTAGGATTTCCAGCAATGACGCAAGCTTTACAAAGTTGGCTTTTATCTATGAAATGCACTTTTAATAACGAAACACTTACTTTTGAATGTGAAAATACAAAAGCTGTTGGATATGATAAGGATAACAAGCCTATTAGGCTAAACAAGAAAAATCTAGAAGTATTGTCTAGCAAAATTATCGATTTGAAAAGAATTTATTGGAGAAAAGGTAAGCTTGATCACAATGATGTTTTATATTTTTCATATGTACTCATCGATCAATATCCTTTCATCCTAGAAATACTAAGGGCTAAGTTCCCCTATATGTTTATAGATGAATACCAAGATACAAATCCAATTCAATCATACATTTTAGATCAAATAAGAAAAAAAGAAACTGTAGTGGGTGTAATTGGAGATAAAGCCCAATCAATATATGCTTTTCAAGGTGCGAATCCCCATTTATTTGAGTCTTTTAATACGGGAGATTCATGTCACTACACCATCAATAATAATTATAGGTGCTCTAATAAAATTATCAAATTATTGAATGATATACGTGAAGACATAATTCAGGAATCTACGGAGGAAAAAAATTGCGGTGAAGTAGTAATATATGTAGGTGATAGAATTAAAGCATACAAAAAAGCGTGTGAAGAATGTCAAGGGGGTACTGTTACTTCTCTCTCAAGAGACAATATTACTTCAAATGCAATGAAGAAAGAAATTGATAATCATAATCTTAATAAGAAATTGTTGGATCAGTTCAATATGGACGATTCTAATAATAAACGCAGAGACTACATTTTATCTTTTATAGGTGCGATAGAACTAGCTCAAAATGGGAATATAAAGGAATCAATTAAAAAAATTGAATGGATTTTCAGGAATGAAAATGATCCCAAAAAAGTGGCCTTGTTTTCTTTATCCAAAATCCTAGCGTTCTACGAAAAATACTGTGATAAATCTTTAATGGATTTTTATAATTTAATTTCAAATGCATTAGAATCTAGTTTACCTAAAGTTACTAGAGGTGCACCGAAAATTTTTTATGAAAACGTGTCCTATAAAGAGATAGCAATTTGCATTAACATAACAGAAGACTCTAGTAACCATG
The DNA here is from genome assembly GCF_039522005.1 of Alkalibacterium indicireducens. NCBI lineage: Bacteria > Bacillati > Bacillota > Bacilli > Lactobacillales > Carnobacteriaceae > Alkalibacterium > Alkalibacterium indicireducens. Next base: position 3,719 of record NZ_BAAADA010000113.1, on the reverse strand, counting down.
TAACTATTCATAAAGCAAAGGGAGCTGAGTTTGATGCTGTTTTTATAGTAGACAGTAAATACTTAAAGAAATTTCTAATAGAGCCAGATTTAAATAGAAATGAAGAACATAGAGTTTTTTATGTAGCATTGAGTAGAGCTAGAGATAGATTATTTATACAATTAGATGAACTAAAACCAAGCGAAGAAAAAGCAATCAAACATAGGTACCCTTATCTTATTTTTGACAGAGTATAATAGAATAGTAAAGGAGGCCCGTAACCAATATGGACAAATCAACTTTCACAGGAACCATCATATCAATCCAGCCCAGGATCCGTCTAACCAGATCCTTCGATGAAGCCTCCCATACATACCTTGGTTATGCCATTAAGTTAGAAGGAGAAATCAGCAATTCAGACAACACAAACTTCTCCATCGGCATCGGTAAAGCAGCCCATGCCAAACATCAATTTAAAGTAAATGATGTCATCTCCGGGGAGTGCCTACCGGTACCGGATCCTGATATGGAGCCAGTTGAATACTATAAAGTCTCAAAACTTAAAGTTATCTCTAAAGGTGAACAGGGCAGCAATTCATCACCCTGGGAACTGGTGCCGCCGGAGCTAGAAGTCTATAGAGAAAGAGGACATCGTAGACTGGCAGCTAGGACATATGACACGAAGTGTAGCAGCTGTATGTGGGGCTGTAGGATGCCTGTTGAGATTATCGTAGATAACTGGAATCCTAGAGGCCGGAGAAAGTATAGGTTTGAGACATTCTGCTATGGTCCATTAAGTTGCAAGTTGTATAAGGCTGGTCCTAATCGTAAGGTAGAAGGTCGGAACGGGATGGTGTACGTCGAGGAAGATTGGGTTGATGCTATGAATGTGGAGCATAGGGGAGAAGATGAGTAGGTTGAGTTGAAGGTGGGTGATTTGCTTGAAGAATCGATATAAGATTAATAAAGCTTTATTTGCAGATACCTATGAAGTGAAAATGAATTTAATCAAGGATTGGAACAATCATCTGAATGATAGAATGATAAGTATGGGATACAGACCCAAACCGGGTGGCTACAACTCACTTGATTATCATAAGGCTATGAAAAAAATAATTCCAGCTCACCCTAGGAGAGTGCATTATTCTAAGGAATTCTCATGCCCGGATGAATGTAAAAGTGCTCTAGATAAGATTGTTTCAGCTATCGAAAGTGGTAAGAACTTATTACCATATATGAGTAAGCTGACGATAAGGCCATCAAAGAATGATGGATTGCTTAATGATTGGAATATTCATCACTTTCATTTGGATGAAGAATATGAGAAAGATTCAATATTTATTGAAAGAAGTGATTGGCTGTTATTAGCCTTTGTTGGTGAACATGACATATACTTTTTAAATGTGTTTTATCATAAAAAACCCTACTTGTGGACTCATATTGAACTGATAAGAATAATTGATAATAACTGGCCTGATCTCATTGAAAGGCATCGGTTGCAGGGAGTAACCCGTTTAGCAGAGAAACTTGATGATGAAAAGTATGCGATACTCAGGAAAGCAAATATGTCATCATTCGTAGAACTAGAAGAGAACAAAGTATTTGGATTAATTGGTGGTGGGTATGCGAGTGATGGGAGTTCAATTGAAGCTGTTAGGACATCAGATCATTGGTATAATTACATAAGGAAAATTGAACTTTACATACGAGATGATTATCAAAACTTTAAAAAGCAGATGTTGCCATTTGATTCTTACAGTGTGGAAAAGAAGCTGGAGATAGACTTGCTTACATTAACTGATGAAGAACTGATTCTTTTGGAAAAACAACGCAAAGTCATTATAAAGATAAACTATAACAATGGGAACATTAGGATGTGCAAACTGAGCAGCCTATTGGATGAGTTTTTATATGATTCATGGGTCAATAAATTACTGGGTAATATCGGAGGGAGAAAACTTTGAAATTACATGAATTTGATGAAAAATATTGGAATTACTATTTAACATTAGAGAGTGACCTTATAAAAACACAAAGATATGTAACCATTGATGAAGATAATTACAGCGCTTTTTCTGTTGAATATGCAAAACAGTATCAGACTATTTGTTCTGAGATCGATGTGATTTGCAAAGACTATTGCTGGTTTTTAGACCCTGATACAAAGGTAAAAAATATTATGGGTTATGCAAGCGTGATATTGGAGAAGAAACCTGATTTGATTTCTAGAACGGTAAGAGTTAAGACTGCAGCTTCAGTTAATCTACATCCTTGGATGGACTGGAAAACTGATAAACAAAATCCGTTTGATGGATGTAGTGTAGCGAACAACTCTCCTTCATGGTGGATGTATTATAATAAAGTCAAACACAACCGTACTGGTTCGGATTCTGAAAACAAAGAGTTTTTTAAATTCGCAAACCAAGGTAATACGCTCAATTCACTTGCTGGGCTATTTATACTGGTAATGTATTATTATAAAGATCTTGCTTTAAGTGAGAATCCGGATAATGTTACTATCCCTAACCGGCCATCGAATTTATTTGAAATCAAAGATTGGGAAAAACACTTCATATTCTTTAATGAAGACTTGGCAATGAACGTTAAGAAAAACTCTTTGATATATAATGACTGAATTGTAGGTAAAGAAAGCTACATAACCAATTTGTCAAAAGATAAATCTGCTTACGAATATGTTTTGTTCATGAAGCAATGGTATATTGTAAATATTGGCGATCGGATATAGCAAATATGAAAGTTGAAAGAGAGGTGCATTACATGGATAAATGGGAATTTTATAAAGATACAGAAGGCTTATGGAGATGGAGAAGAATTGCTGCGAATGGAAGAATTGTCGGATCATCTTCGCAAGGATATGTAAACAAAAGTGATTGCATAGATAACGCTAAAAGAAATGGTTATCAAGGATAGTTTGACGCATTATTATTTTGTAACTTATTCTGTAAAATAAAGATTTGCTGATCGCCTTTATTTTTAAATATAAGTTATCATCGGTTTATAGTACTAACTAAGGTGAAAGGAAGTGAAAGATGAAGGATTTTATACAATTATTGAAACTACCACCGACGATACTTGCAGCGGTTGCTTTGGGTACAGGTTTAATATTATTCCTTCCAGTAAATATTCTTCAGAGGCTGGGCCTTGACAAAATCCCTGAACAATGGAAAACTATCCTAGGGTTAGTATTTATCATTTCATTATCGTTGCTTGTTGTTTATTTTATTATAAAAGTCGTGAGATCCATTGTTTCAAAATATTATAGGATACGATTCAAGCAAATATTTCCCAAAGTAATGAATGATTTAAGAAATGAGGAACTTGCTGTTGTAGCACTGCTATATAGGTCACCGAATTATACTTCAAGATTACCGTATACCGATGGTGTTACAATTCGACTTAAAAGCAAAAATGTCATACAGTTAACATCATCAAATAATCTAGCTTATGGTGATGATTTAGTTATGCCTTTTACAATTACACCAATTGCACAAGATTACATTGATAAGCATCCAGAGCTGATTGAGAACTTCAGTAAACCAGAATTAGAAAGCATGTACAAACGATATAATAATCCTTTATATTAAAATGTGCGAGTCTGAATGGCGATGAGCCAAAATGAAACCTGAATAATTCATAGTACTTTGTCAGAACAGGCATTTATCCCGCTTTGATAAGGTTTATCAATCTATTCCTTATTCACCCGTTGGGTGAAGAAAAAA
>NZ_BAAADA010000112.1:11426-17136 GCF_039522005.1 Alkalibacterium indicireducens | reverse complement strand
CAGTGTTCCATTGCCTTCCTCCTACATGCTCGATTTAGAGGCTGCCCTGACGTAAAAAGGGCAAATTCAAAAGACAGCTTGCTTCAAAGAGTGAGTACTTATTTGTTGTCAAACTTTTGAAGCTGCTTGTTCAAGGCTTCCTCGAACTTAGACGTCAGAACTGGAGCATAGTACTCTCTGCTTTTAATCGTATCAGGTAGGTACTGCTGGGAGATCCAGTGGCTTTCAAAATTATGCGGGAACTGATAACCAATGCCGCTTCCCAGATCTTTTGCTCCTTTATAATGAGTATCTTTCAGATGATCCGGCACATCACCTGTTTTTCCTTCTCTAACATCTTGTATTGCTTGATCGATCGCGCTGATCGCACTATTTGATTTAGGAGATAGGCACATTTCGATGACAGCGTTGGCAAGAGGGATCCTGGCTTCGGGAAGCCCAATTTTTTCAGCAGCTTCTGTAGCCTGTACGGCTCTCGATACACCTGCAGGGTTTGCCAGACCGATATCTTCGTATGCAGTGACGATCAGCCGTCTGATCACCACTTTCAGTTCACCAGCCTCCAGAAGCCGTGCCAGGTAATGAAGTGCTGCATGTACGTCACTTCCCCGAATGGACTTCTGAAAGGCTGATATTGCATTATAATGAGCATCTCCATCTTTGTCATGAGTCAGGGATTTACGCTGGAGACATTCTTCTGCAATATCCAGTGTAATAACGGTGTTTCCATTATCATCTGAATCAGTAGACTTCACTGCCAGTTCCAGGGCATTCAGCGCACTTCTTAAATCGCCGTTAGTCACCCTTGAGAAATAATTTAGAACAGAGGGAGAGATAACTATAGATTCAGAACCCAGTCCATTTTCTTCGTCAGTCAGTGCCCGCTCCAATGCCGAGGTAATCTGAGTTTCAGACAAAGGTTTCAATTCAAATATCTGGGACCGACTTCTAATCGCAGGGTGGATGGAAATATATGGATTTTCGGTAGTCGCCCCAATCAGTACAATCCGACCATTCTCAAGATGTGGCAGCAGGAAATCCTGCTTAGGCTTATCGAGACGATGGACCTCATCCAATAGCAGGACTACTGTGCCGCTCATTTTAGCTTCCTCAACAACTATCTGCAGATCTTTTTTAGAATCTGTGGCAGCATTCAACGTGCGGAAAGCATACTTAGTCGAACCGGCAATTGCACTGGCAATACTTGTTTTTCCTATTCCGGGAGGACCATATAAAATCATGGATGACAGCTGTTTGGCCTTTACCATCCGCCATATGATTTTACCTTCTCCTACAAGATGTTCCTGACCGACAACCTGACTGATCGTCGTTGGACGCATACGATAGGCTAGTGGTTTATTCATAAAAGACTCCTTTATCACATAATTAGTATAAGTGACTAAAGTATAGCATGTTTGGACAGTGATTTAAACAATATCGAACAAAGGTTCGTGCTTGGATTTCTTTCTTTTTCCTAGGTTGACGCGAGGCTTTATGATAAGATAGTACTTGATATTAGTAAGTAAATCACTCAGTAAGGAAAGATTTGAATGAATATAAAACAGATAGTTACCGTTCACCATCTACAGGAATTGTATAAAAAAGGTTCGTTTGGAATTGAAAAAGAAGGATTAAGAACAACACGAGAAGGAGATCTGGCGCTCAGCCCTCACCCTGCGTTATTTGGAAGCCGGAAACACCACCCGTATATTCAGACGGATTTCAGTGAATCGCAACTGGAACTGGTGACTCCGCCTCAGAATACACTTAAGGAACAGTATAAGTGGCTTGAGGCTCTTCATGATGTGGTCAACCGCACGATTGATACGGAAGAGTTTGTCTGGCCGTTCAGTATGCCTAGTCGGCTTCCTGATGAGAAAAATATTCCGATCATCAAAGTCGAGGACAGGAAAGAAATAGAATACAGAGAGCAGCTTGCTGAAAAATATGGGAAGAAAAAACAGATGATCAGCGGTGTTCATTACAATTTCTCATTTTCCTCTGATTTTATGGACGCGCTGGCCAGTATTGCTGAGACACCAGAAAAGCTGACCAGCTGGAGTAATGATCTTTATCTCAAAATGTCCCGTAATTATTTGAGATATCAATGGATCCTGACTTACTTATTCGGTGCATCACCAGTTTCAGACGATACGTTTTCAAGTGACGATTCAAGACAGTACTACAGAAGTATAAGAAACAGTCCATTGGGCTATCACAACTCCTTCACCAACAAAGTCTCCTATCAGGCAATTGAGGAATATGTCAGAGACATCGAACACCTGGTTGAAGAGGGTACCTTGATAGAAGAACGTGAGTATTATGGCTCAGCTCGTCTGAGAGGAAAAGGAAAAGCAGTCCGCAACTTGATAAGCAGCGGGACGCGATACGTTGAATTCCGTTCATTCGATCTAAATCCATTCTCAAGACTGGGATTCTCTTATGAGCAGTCTCTGTTTACTCATCTCTTTCTAATGACGATGGTCTGGATGGATAAGGACAGTACGACAGAGGATGTCAAAACCGGTGCAGAAATGAATGAACAGACGGCCATGGAAGACCCGTTTGAGTCCTCCAGATTCAAAGAAGAGGGACAGTTCCTGCTTAACATGATGAAAGAGACTATTAATGCGCTGCATTTGAGTAGCGAGTACGATGCAGTCCTTGAGACGGCCCACAAGCTCTTGGATCATCCTGAACAAACCCTCTCTGCAAGAATTGTCAAAGAGCTGGAAAATGGGCGTTCCTTTATTGAGTACGGGATCAATCTGGGTCAGCAATATAAAGAGGTCTCCTTTGAGAAGCCATTTCTAGTCAAAGGCTTTACTGAAATGGAAATGAGTACTCAGCTGCTCTTGTTTGACGCATTGAAACTGGGGCTTGAAACGGAACTGCTGGACAGTCATGATCAGTTTTTGAAGCTGACTCACGGGGACAAGACCGAATACGTGAGAAACGGAAATATGACGTCTAAAGACACCTACATCTCTCACTGGATCATGGCTAACAAGACAGTTACCAAGAAAATTCTGAAAAATTATGGGTACAGAGTGCCTCATGGAGAAGAATTTGCATCAATAGAAGATGCTGTGAATGCGTATGCCCTGTTTGACCGGAAAGCAATCGTCGTCAAACCTAAAAGTACCAACTATGGGCTGGGCATCTCCATTTTTAAGCATCCTGCATCATATGAAGCATATTCAGAAGCTGTGCGTCTGGCTTTTGAAGAAGATGGGCAGATTCTGGTTGAAGACTACATTGAAGGAACAGAGTACCGGTTCGTTGTGATCGATGATAAGGTAGAAGCCGTTCTGCTGAGACAACCTGCAAACGTAACTGGTGACGGAAGACAGACGATTGAACAACTGATTCAGAAAAAGAACACGCATCCTTATCGAGGAATCAAGCACCGTGCCCCTCTTGAAAAAATAAAAATGGGGGAACTGGAGCGACTGATGCTCAAAGAACAAGGCTACACATTCGACAGTATTCCGGCTGAAGGTGAGCGCGTGCTGTTGAGAGAGAACTCCAACATTTCAACTGGCGGAGACTCTATAGATATGACTGACGATATGGACGAGTCCTACAAGAAACAGGCAGTAGAGATGGCTAAGGCCCTGGAAGTCAAAGTCACTGGTCTGGACCTGATCATTCCTGATATCGCTAAACCAAGTACCAAGGACAAGCCAGGTTATGTCGTCATCGAGGCCAACTTCAATCCGGCTATGCATATGCATGCATTCGTTCAGAAGGGCAAAGGACGTAATCTGACCAGGAAAGTCATTGATATGCTCTTTCCATCTATCGACCTATCATAAGACTGGAAGGGATATAAAATGAACAACTATATTTATCTTGATCATGCGGCAACGACTCCTGCGAGACCGGAAGTGATCGAAGCAATGACTGAAGCAATGCAGTTGCATTACGGGAATGCATCAAGTATTCATCAGATGGGTCGGACAAGTAAAGGTCTGCTGGAAGAAGCTCGGTCTGTCTTTGCTGCAAGCATCAATGCCTCACCAAACGAGATCGTCATTACAAGTGGAGGCACCGAAAGTGACAATATGGCTGTAGTCAAAACAGCAGAGAAATACGGCTATAAAGGAAAACATATTGTGACGACAAACGTTGAGCACCCAGCTGTCAGGCGCCCGTTAAATTATCTGAAAAATCAGGGCTTTGAAGTCACTGAATTAGCAGTAGACAGAAATGGGCTGATCAGTCTTGAGCAGGTGAAGGAAGCAGTCAGAGAAGACACGATACTGGTTTCAGTCATTTATGGAAATAATGAAATCGGCACGCTTATGCCGATAACTGAAATTGGACAGTACCTTGACGGCCTTGACCATAAAGTTGCCTTTCATACAGATGCCGTACAGGCTTATGGAACAGAAGACATCGATGTCAAAGAGCAGAAAATCGACCTGCTCTCCGTTTCATCTCATAAGATAAACGGGCCTAAGGGTATCGGGTTCCTGTTCATCAATGAAGAACTGCCTATTACTGGCTTGGTGCTAGGAGGAGAGCAGGAAAATAAGCGCAGAGCAGGAACGGAAAATATACCAGGTGTAATCGGATTCCAGCGTGCTGTAGAAATCAGACAGGCTGAAAAAAAGCGTATTAGAGAAGAATACCAGGCGTTAAAAAGCAGATGTCTGGCTGAACTCGATGCATCTGGTATCGATTATGAAGTAAATGGTTCGGTCGACCAGAGTTTGCCTCATATCTTAAGCCTTCATATTAAAGGTATTCCGGCAGACAAGCTGCTGATTCATCTTGATCTGGCCAGAATTGCAGTCTCTATCGGGTCAGCCTGTTCTGCTGGAAATGTCGATCCAAGTCCAGTTCTCGAAGCTCTTTACGGTTCTAACCATCCTGCCATCTCTGAAACGATTCGATTGAGTTTCGGCTATGGGGTCACGGAAGACGACTGCCGAACAGTTGTAGCGAAAATCAAAAAAGCAGTTGATTTTTTAGCTGAAACGTAAAATAATAGAAGTATAACGAGTGTCAGAGAGGATGTCGCCAATGGCTACACAGAAAAAAGACAGTCTGCTGGGAAGTAACACACATTACTCAGTCAATGACGAGGCTAAACGCTACACACTGAAAGACAACGGCTTTATGGAAACAAAGAACGGATCGTTTCAGTATGAACGGACTTTAAATATCCATGCCGTAGATAAGAAAGCACCAAAAATGAAAATTGTTATATCTAAAGATTTAAATGAACTGAAACTATCTGCAGTAACGGCTAACGGACTGAAAAAGATTGATCTCTATAAATCAGACCAGCTTTCAGAGGAAAGAACATTTGCAGAAAATATTCTTAAGAGTTTAGTTGAAGGAAAAGTTCTGACCGTTGTAGACTGAATCAGTTAAATGAGATGGCCTGAGGATCAATCTGTGATCCTCAGGCTTTCCTTTTGAACAGAGGCACTGGATAAAAGAAGTGACATTACTGTTTATTGTTATGAATAGGCAGTATAAGAGCATTATCGTGTATCAAGTCAGGTAGAAACTGCATCTAGGAAAGTTGTCATGATATCTCTCACTGTAACGGTATATAATGAACTACAATTAGACAGTTTTTAACGTAATTCCGAAAGAAGTCTCCCACTTCTAAGCGTATGGGTGCGAAGCACCAGTGAAAGTGGGAGATGAATTTCGGTCAAGCGATAGCTTGAAGTGGTAAATGTCGTTCTCA
>NZ_BAAADA010000112.1:0-11384 GCF_039522005.1 Alkalibacterium indicireducens | reverse complement strand
TTTTGAGCCTACCCATATCCGATTCCTCTGTCTGCATGAAATCTGTGCAGACAAGAATGGAGTTCGTAGGAAGCCCCCACTTCAAAATCCGGAGGATTTAAGTGGTGGGTAGTTCACTGACAGCTTATTGATTTAGAGAATAGTTTACTTCCACTATAGAGACTCTAGTGGAAGTTTTACTACCTAAGAAGGCTTAAACTACAGCTATAGCCCTTCTGGTGACATTTTCCCAGACGATCGAATCTGTAAGGTATAACTAGATCGCGTCTAGTTATACCTGTTGGAAAAACTGAGCCATACAGGTCCAGCTAAATAGTCTGTAATGACAGATAATCAAGCGAATAACGGAACAAACTGACGACAGAACCGATACAGTTAAGGTAATCAATACCATATGAAACCTTATTTCATAAGAATCTCCTAAAAAAGTCCGGGATGACTTGATTTCTTCTTTTTAGTAAGTATAATGAAACAGACTGGAAACTTACGAACCTTCAATTCGTGCAAGTGTACAGAATTTAATTGAAATGATGGTGAAGTGATGACAAATGCTAACAGCAATACTAGAGTAGTCGTCGGAATGAGTGGTGGAGTAGATTCCTCTGTGACGGCGTTATTATTGAAAGAACAAGGCTACGATGTAGTCGGCGTATTTATGAAAAACTGGGATGATACTGACGAGAATGGGGTCTGTACGGCTACTGAAGACTACAAAGATGTCGCTCTGGTAGCGAACAAAATCGGCGTGCCCTATTATTCAATCAATTTTGAAAAAGAGTACTGGGACAAAGTCTTTTCTTACTTCCTTGAAGAATATAAAAGCGGGAGAACACCTAATCCTGATGTCATGTGTAACAAAGAAATCAAATTCAAGGCGTTCCTAGATTATGCTATGAGTCTGGGTGCAGACTATGTGGCTACGGGACACTATGCTAGAGTCAGACGCGAGGAAGATGGAACAACACATCTGTTAAGAGGAGTCGATTCCAATAAGGATCAGACTTACTTCCTTAATCAGCTGTCACAGGATCAGTTGTCCCGAGTGATGTTCCCTCTTGGTGAGATGGACAAAAGTGAAGTCAGAAAAATCGCTGAGGAAGCAGATCTGGCGACTGCCAGGAAAAAAGATTCGACTGGAATCTGCTTTATCGGAGAAAAGAACTTTAAAGAGTTCCTGATGAACTATCTTCCAGCTCAGCCTGGACAAATGGTGACTGAAGATGGTGATGTAATGGGGCAGCACGATGGATTGATGTACTACACGATCGGTCAGAGAAAAGGATTAGGTATTGGTGGAAACGGAACGTCTAATGAGCCATGGTTCGTTATCGGTAAAAATCTTGAAACTAACGAGCTGATCGTTGGACAAGGCTTTACTCATCCGCACCTGTATGCGACTCATCTGACAGCGAGTCAGTTTTCTTTTACAACGACTCAGGAGCTGCCTGAGACATTCGACTGTACAGCTAAGTTCAGATACCGCCAGACAGACGTCAAGGTTACGGTAGACTGGAACAAAGAAGATAATACGGCCGTTGTTACCTTCGATGAACCGGCCAGAGCGATCACACCCGGACAAGCTATTGTCTTTTATGATGGAGATGTCTGTCTTGGAGGCGGTCTGATCGATAAAGCATACAAGGAATCCGAACTGCTTCAATATATTTAAGACGCATTACTTAAGACCATGAGAAACTGACAGTCCCTGCCTGATTAATAGTGTCAGGGAGAATACTGGACCAGCTGCTCCTGGTCTTTTTTGCATTAATTGTCTATTGCTCTAGGACCTTTAGCCACAATGTGATCTCATCATTTATGATAGAAGTAAAATAAGGTATAATTAAAAGCGAACTTCGGAGGGAGGGGAACTTGTATGTATTTTTTTGAGAAGCATGGGATGGATGAGACGCAGACATTTAATTATGCTGAACTGATAAACAGTTCCTTTCCATTACATTTTCATAGAGCTTATGAAATTATCATAGTTGAACAAGGGGAAATGACTGTCAAGATCGAAGGGAAATCTTATTATCTTTCAGAAGACGAAGGAGTATTCATTTTTCCTAATCAGCTTCACGAACTGATTACTGAGAATCAGTCCCACTGCAGGCTCCTGATCTTTTCTCCTGAAATGGTCAAAGACTTTTATTCAATGTACAAGCATGCTGTTCCTGATAACAACACAATAACAGTGAATGCCGATATTAAAAAGGAGAATATGACGTCTGTTTTTTCACAGAAAAGCATTCTTTATAAATTCTGTGACGAACTTACACGATCCACGACTTTCAGTCAGCGGATCCTTCCGTCAAAAACAAAAATCATTCAAACTATTCTCCTTTACATTGAGGAGCATTACTATGAGGACTGCACCCTCAAGACGGTGGCTCAGGACATTCAGTACGACTATGCTTATCTTTCCAAGCTTTTTTACCAGTACACCGGTATGTCATTTACGGAATACTTGAACCGATACAGAATTACACAGGCGGTTTATTTTTTGAACAGCACAGACCTGCCAGTGAAGGAAATTGCGCATCAATGCGGCTACAATACATTAAGAACTTTCAATAGAAATTTTAAATTATATCAGTACAGTTCACCGACCGATTACAGAAACAAGCGCTAGACGGAGTGGTGAACAGGGATTTATCATCTGAATTACATAGAGAGGAGGGATCGGCATGCAGCAGAATCTTTTTGATAAAGGAAACGAACATTTTGTCACGGGTGAAGTATTATCCATCTACTATTCCAATCCCTCAAATTTTTATAAAGTGATGCTGATCAGCGTGAACGAATCGAGTGACACGCTCAAGGAGAAGGAACTGGTTATTACCGGGAATTTTGGTCAGATTCAGGAAGGGGATCAGTACAAATTTATCGGCAAGTGGACAGATCATCCGAAATATGGTGTTCAGTTTCAGTCGATTAAATATCTGAAAGAGAAACCATCCAGTGAAGAAGCGATTGTCGCTTATCTGTCAAGCCCGCGGTTCAAAGGAATCGGTAAAAAGAGTGCGCAGGCGGTGGTCAACCACTTAGGGATTCACTGTATCGACAGGATTTTGGAGGACGAGTCAGTTCTGGACACAATTCCAGAACTTAACAGCAAAAAAAGACAGCAGCTGATTACCGTGCTGGATAAGGAACAGGGCATGCAGAAAATAATCATTGCACTGAATGATTTCGGTCTCTCCAATCAGCTGGCCTATAAGGTATATCAGCGTTTCGAAGGCAATACGTTAAGTACGATACAGAAGAACCCGTATATCTTGATCGAAGAAATTGAAGGTATAGGATTTAACCGGGCGGATGCCATTGCTGAAGAAATGGGGATTGAAGGGGATTCGCTGGAAAGAATCAAAGCCGGCATCCTATATACGCTGGAAGAACAGACGATGAAAAGCGGGGATACATTTGTAGATGCGGAATATCTGCTGAAGCATACGATCGAAATCCTTGAAAAAAGTCGTCCGTTTTTGATCAATCCTGATAAAGTAGCAGAAGTCGTAATCGAACTGGTGGAAGATCAGGCAGTCATTAAAGACGAAACTCGGTTTTATCTCCCGTCACTTTATGCATCCGAGTGGGGCATTGCGAATGCATTCGACCGACTGCTCGATGAAGGAACAGATGATGAAGATGACAAACGTATCGATAAGGCCATCGATGAGTTTGAGTTCAGACGAAGCATTGCTCTGGGAGACTCTCAGAAAAAGGCTGTAAGAGATGCTCTGAAGTCCCCAGTATTTGTTCTGACAGGAGGGCCGGGGACAGGGAAGACGACTGTTCTCGAGGTCATTGTTTCTGTTTTTGCTGAACTGAATGAGTTGAGTCTGGATCCGGATGATTACAGTGGTCAACCATTTCCGGTGCTGTTGGCTGCTCCAACGGGACGAGCAGCAAAACGAATGAAAGAAACGACAGGCCTGCCTGCGTCAACTATCCATCGTCTGCTCGGGCTGACTGGATCTGATGATGAAGAAGAGTTGCAGGAATCAGAGAAAGTGTTAAAAGGCTCATTACTGATCATTGATGAAATGTCGATGGTAGACACATGGCTGGCCTATCAGTTGCTTAAAGCTGTTCCTGACGACATGAAAGTGATAATGGTCGGTGATAAGGACCAGCTTCCTTCAGTAGGACCCGGTCAGGTACTGAAGGATATCCTTGACAGTAATGTTGTTCCTTTTCAGGAGCTGACAGATATTTACCGACAGGGCATCGATTCGTCAATTGTTACGCTCGCCCATGAAATAAAAAAAGGCGCTCTTCCTGAAGATTTCAGTGAAAAGAAGCAGGACCGTAATTTTTTCACCTGCAGTACCCAGAAGGTTCAGGACGTCGTCACTCTGCTGGTCTCAAAAGCGATCGAAAAAGGATATACCTCTCAGCAGATACAGGTACTGGCACCTATCTATAAAGGCGCAGCAGGGATAAACGAACTGAACAAGCTTCTACAGAACCTGTTCAACCCTGGATCTAAACGAAAAAAAGAGGTCAAGCAGCCTGATGGTGTTTACCGGGTAGGGGACAAGGTGCTTCAGCTAGTCAACGATCCGGAAAGAAATGTATTTAACGGTGATATGGGATATATCGTAGGGATAGTTTCAGCTAAAGAATCAGAACTTAATGCGGAAGAACTCGTCATTGATTTCGATGGCACAGAAGTATCTTATCCTAGGGCGGAATGGAACAAGATTACCTTGGCTTACTGCTGTTCTGTACATAAATCACAGGGCAGTGAATATGATATGGTTATTCTGCCGCTAGTATTTGGCTATGGCAGGATGCTGAAAAAGGATATTGTCTATACTGCAATAACCCGAGCCAGTCAAACGCTGCTTCTATGTGGAGAGCGTCGGGCATTTGAAAAAAGCATCACTGAGCATACGACTTCCCGGCAGACATCTCTTGCAATGAGGCTTTCATCACTATCTGAAGAAAGCACACAAGAAAAAGAAGATAACTCAGATGGAGAACGCGATGATGAAGAAAAGAATGTTTACATCCTTACACCTGAAGCGGTCGACTCATTCAGTATCGATCCGATGATTGGCATGGAACAGTGTCAGCCCTAATAATAGCCCCCCTTGCGTCTGGAGTTCCTGTTAGCTGGGGGGCTGTAGCTGTAATTATAGGATTGTCAGACCCAGAAATGTTGTTTGATCGTATCGATTGTAATCGAGTGAGTATGTTTCTCTATAAGTTCGCCATCACGCTGGCCGTACTGAGGAGTATCGAACATCAACGTACAGGACTTTACTCGGTAAGAATGCATCTTTTTATGAGACAGATGAGACTCACTGGATAATATTCTATATAAAATCTGAAGAAGTTCCAGGAAACTGAATTTTTCAGCAATCACGATATCGATGTACTGATCTTGCGGATCTGCCAGTGGATGAATCGGAATACCTCCGCCGAAATACTTATGGTTGGCACAGACGATAAGAAGAATTTCGTCGAATGACAGATTCAGACTTTCACTATGAATACTCATGGAAAATGATTTCTGAGCAAAATAGGCTGAAAGAACAGACAGTAAATAAGAAAACTTCCCAGTGGTCTGCTTTTTATTGTTATTATCAAGTTTGGCAATTACCATGCCGTCGATACCAAAACCCAAACTGTTTACTGCAATAAGATTTTCGGCTTCGGACACTCCTGTTATGACGTCAAGCTCTGTTTCTTCAGTTTTTGAGAGTATCCGTTCAAGAGATATTTCGATCGATCTGGATAAGTCATGAGAACGCGCAAAGTCATTTCCTGACCCAGTAGGCAGATAAGAAACGGCTCGTTTCTTAGCCGATCTGCAGATGCCTTCAACTACTTCATTTAATGTCCCGTCACCACCTACAGCAATGATAAGACAGTCGTCCGCCTTTTCATCTGAAAAAGTACAGGCGAGCTCTACCGCATGCCGCTTATATTGCGTTGTATGTATTTCATAAGTAAGAGAATACCTAAGCATATGGTCTCTAATTGCTTTCCTTGTATGTTTGCCTTTTCGTGAAAACTCGTTGACTATAAAAATTAGATGAGTATAATTGCCAGCCATTTCAGTCACCAACTCTATTTGATATAGCTATAGTATACGTTAAAATAAGATTTTTGTAAGGATATTTTGAGTTTAATAAGATTTTTGACAAACTGACCTGATAGTGGTTGTTACTTCTTTGCTAGACATGTTAAAATAGGCTAGTTGCAATCAAAATGAACAAATACCCTATTAGGAGGAATAAAATGTTACGAGTAGCAAAACGATACACATTGAGTGCGGTGGATTATGTCTATATCATTTTCGGGTCTTTTCTGACAGCTATAGCCTTCCAGGTCTTCCTGCTTCCAAATAATATCGTATCAGGAGGCGTATCTGGTCTGTCCATCGCAGCCAATGCCATGTTCGGATGGAGTCCGTCGCTGTTCCAGTATTCACTAAATATACCGCTGCTCGTACTCTGTTTTGTTCTTCTGGGAAAAGCTGCCGGGTATAAAACGATTCTCGGCAGCCTGCTGTTGCCCTTCTTTTTGAGCTTCATTGGTCACTTTCCTGCGCTGACTTCTGATCCACTTCTGGCGGCACTGTTCGGTGGGGGACTGACTGGACTGGGTGTCGGAATCGTATTCCGTGCAAAAGCGTCAACAGGAGGTACAAGCATAATTGTACAGATCCTTTATCAGTTCCTTCATTTGCAGCTGGGACTGAGCACCATCATGGTAGATGGTTTGGTGATCCTGATCGCTCTTCTGGTATTTGATGTAGAAACAGTCATGTATTCACTAATTGCTCTGTTCATCGTATCTCGTACGATTGACTTGGTTCAGCTCGGCTTTAACAGAAACAAAAATGTCTTCATTATCTCTGATAACCCACAGGATATCAGAGAAGAGATTCTGCACACGATGCAGCGCGGTGTTACAAATCTGGGCATTCGTGGTGGATATGGAAATACTGACAAGGAAATGCTGATGGCAGTAATTCAGGAAAGAGAATTCACTCTGCTTAAAGAAACCGTGCTTAAAGCTGATGCGGATGCATTCGTCGTGGCCATGCCGGCAAGCGAAGTGCTCGGAAGAGGGTTCAGCCTGGAAAAATACTTTATTCATCATGAGACAGACCGGACAGATGATGAATAAGATAGAAAAACTGTCAGGTCAAGCATATTGACTGGAGAAGGAAACTGCGCTATACTTTTATCAATTGAAAAGGTCATGCTGAAGGTATAAAAAGTTAGAGAGACATTCACTCCGGTGAAAGAATGTCAGAAGTCTTTGGTGCTCCCTTTTAACTCTGCATAAGAAATTATGCCGCTTTCTCGGCGTTAACGAGACTGAAGAGGTAATGACTGGCTGAATAGAAGTTATTGCAAACAAGGTGGTACCGCGTAATCACGTCCTTGTGTGCAGTAACTGTATTCAGTCTTTTTTTATGGCATTAAAAATTGAAAGGACGAGTCGAATGAAAAAATTAACTAGTGCAGAACTAAGACAGATGTATCTTGATTTCTTTAAAGAAAAGGGACATAAAATAGAAAAAAGTGCATCGCTGGTACCTGTGGAGGATCCCTCATTACTGTGGGTGAACTCCGGAGTAGCAACGATGAAGAAATATTTTGACGGTACGGTCAAACCTGAAAACCCACGCATTGCTAGTTCACAGAAGAGTATCAGAACAAACGATATTGAAAATGTCGGAGTAACTGCCAGACACCATACCTTATTTGAAATGCTTGGAAACTTTTCGATCGGTGATTACTTCAAGAAAGAAGCAATCATCTGGGCATGGGAATTTCTGACTGACGAGAAATGGATGGCGCTTGATCCGGAGAAACTTTATGTGACGATCTATCCGGATGATGAGGAAGCAGAACGGATCTGGAAAGAAGAAGTCGGACTCGATACATCTCATATCGTTAAAGAAGAAGGAAACTTCTGGGATATTGGTGAAGGCCCGTGTGGACCAAACTCTGAGATCTTCTATGACAGGGGAGAGGCCTTCAACGACCTCCCTGAAGGGCATGAAGAGAATTATCCTGGTGGAGAAAATGAACGCTGGCTTGAAATCTGGAACCTGGTCTTCTCGCAGTTCAATCATAAACCTAATGATGTCTATGACCCGCTTCCAAACAAGAACATCGATACAGGAATGGGTCTTGAACGTATGCTGTCCATTCTTCAGGACACACCAACTAACTTTGAAACAGATCTGTTCATGCCGATCATTGAACATGTAGAGGCTATTTCAGGCAAGTCCTATAAAGATAATGCAGAATCAAAAGTCAGCTTCAAAGTCATTGCCGATCATGTACGTGCATTGTCATTTGCGATCAGCGACGGCGCATTGCCTTCCAACGAAGGAAGAGGGTATGTCTTAAGACGACTGCTTAGAAGAAGTGTCATGCATGGCAGACGACTATCTATCGAGAAGCCTTTTCTCTCTGAACTTGTTCCTGTTGTGGCTTCGATCATGAAGGAACATTACCCAGAAGTTGATAATGCAGTCGAATTCATTTCAAAAGTCATTTTGAATGAAGAGGAACGTTTCCTTGAGACGCTGGCTGCCGGACTGGATAAAGTAAATGAACTGGTCGACACGTTAAAAGAAGCTGATCAGACTGTTTTATCTGGAAAAGATGTCTTCCAGCTATACGATACATTTGGATTCCCGGTGGAACTGACTGAAGAAGTTGTAAGTGAACAGAATCTGACAATCAATTATCCTGAATTTGAAGAAGAAATGTCTAAACAGAAAGAGCGGGCAAGAGCTGCACGTCAGGCTGAAGGATCGATGGCTGTTCAGTCTTCTCTGTTAAGTGATCTGAAAATCAAGAGTGAGTTCACTGGGTATACTGAAGACGAAGAAGTAAGCAAGCTGACGAGAATCATTAAAGACGAAGCTTTTGTTGACAGTGTGTCTTCCGGTGACTCAGCCCAGCTCATATTCAGTGCTTCTCCTTTCTATCCTGAAAAAGGTGGACAAGTTGGAGACAGCGGGCTGATATTGGACCAGAACAGCACCGTTCTGGCAGAAGTAAGTACAGTGAAATCCGGCCCAGATGGGCAGCCTGTTCATATCGCTTCAGTTAGACAGACTCTAGCTGTCGATCAGGAATACAAACTGGTTATTGACAGAAAACGTCGCCGGCTGATCGAACGAAATCATACAGCTACTCACCTTCTCCACCGGGCACTGAAAGATGTTCTGGGGGATCACGCTAATCAGGCAGGGTCATTAGTTGAAGAAAATCATCTGCGTTTTGACTTTACCCATTTTGGGCAAGTCACAGATGATGAGCTTAAGCAAATGGAACAAATCGTCAACGAAAAGATTCAGGAAAATCTTATTGTTGAAACTGTTGAGACTACACTTGAAAAGGCGAAGGAACTTGGAGCAATGGCACTGTTCGGAGAGAAATATGGGAAGAATGTCAGAGTAGTCATGATCGGTGATTTTTCTAAAGAGTTATGTGGAGGCACACATGTAAAAAGTACAGCGGAAATCGGGTTGTTTAAAATCACTTCTGAAGCTGGTATAGGAGCAGGCACAAGAAGAATTACTGCACTGACCAGCGAGGGAGCGTATCAGTGGATGGAAGAGCAGCTGAGAGTACTGAATGAAGCATCAAGATTAATGAAAGTTCAATCCGTTCATGAAGTCCCTTCCCGAATCGAAGGCCTGTTTAAAGAGCTTAAAGAATTGAACCAAGCCAACGAATCGCTGCATTCAAGGCTGGCTAATGCACAGGCGGAAGAAGTGTTTACTCGTGTACAGGACGCTGGCCAGTTGACATTTATTTCAGAAGAAATCAAGGCGAAAGATATGAGTCAGTTGAGACAACTTTCAGACAAGTGGAAACAGGAAGGATATTCCGATGTACTTGTTCTAGGCTTGAGAAACGAAGAAAAAGTCAACTTGATTGTTTCCATGAATCAGAAAGCAGTTGACCTGGGACTTAAGGCTGGAGATCTTATCAAGGCAATCTCTCCGTATGTGAACGGCGGCGGTGGAGGCCGACGGGACTTTGCTCAGGCAGGAGGAAAAAAACCTGAAGGTCTTGAGCAGGCATTATCAGAAGTATCTGACTGGATAAACGGACAGCTCAGTTAATAAAACATTATAATTCAACTCATATTTATTCCAATATATAAATGATATCTAGATTAGATTGTACTTTGACCTCATTTCTAGTAAAATATAATCAGATAGAAACTTATGAAAACAGTTCAATAAGTTTTTTTACGGAAAAGTATGGAGGGAACAACTAATGACTTCAAATGACCATACCGTTCGATTTAACGTTGAAAATGTTGACGGACACAGTGTAGAAGATACATTGAAATTAGTATACAGAGCTCTGGAAGAAAAAGGATATAATCCGATCAATCAGATTGTCGGCTATCTGCTGTCTGGAGATCCTGCTTATATTCCAAGACACAATGATGCGCGTAATCTGATAAAACGACATGAACGTGACGAAGTGCTGGAAGAACTGGTGACACATTACCTTAAGAGTGAGAAATAGATGAGGGTAATGGGTCTGGATGTCGGTTCCAAGACGGTCGGTGTTGCAGTCAGTGATCTTTTCGGATGGACCGCTCAGGGAATAGAGACGGTTCAGATCAGAGAAGCAAAAAATGAACTGGGATTCGATCGTCTGAAAGAGCTGATCGACGAATATGAGATAGAGAAAATAGTTGTAGGTCTTCCGAAAAATATGGATGGTTCGATCGGGAAGCGGGCAGAACAGTCCTTGTCCTACGGCGAACAGCTTGAAACTCTATTTGGACTTCCGGTAATCTATCAGGATGAACGTCTAACGACTATGCAGGCAACACGTATGCTGATTGAAGAGGGAAATACATCCAGAAAAAAAAGAAAAAAAGTAATAGACAAGCTGGCGGCAGTGATGATTCTTCAGAATTATCTCGATCAGCAGTCAAAATAATCGAGGAGGCACAAACATGACAAACGACCATAACCATGATCATGAACACGAGCACGAATATATTACAATCATAGATGAAGAGGGGAACGAAGATCTTTACGAAATTCTTTTCACTTTCGACTCTGAAGATTTTGACAAATCATACGTACTTGTCTTCCCATCAGGCACTAGTGAAGGAGAAGAAGTTGAATTATCAGCTTTTTCTTATAAAGAAGCAGACGGTGGACTGGAAGGTACACTGAGTGCTATCGAAACAGATGAAGAATGGGAAATGATCGAAGAGGTTCTCAATACATTCATCAGTGACGAAGAAGCCGATTAATTAATCGTAAAATCAGGATGGAGAAACTCTCCATCCTTTTTTTCGTGCGCCCGGCATGGGCGACAACTTGGTGGTGAAAGTCCACTACAGACTTGGCAGTAGGAACTGTT
>NZ_BAAADA010000111.1:0-10392 GCF_039522005.1 Alkalibacterium indicireducens | reverse complement strand
CTCTACCAGTGGGGTTTAGTTTCACTAAACCAACTGGCAGAGTCTGCTTACTTAAGATATTGAACCGCCGTGTACGGAACCGTACGCACGGTGGTGTGAGAGGACGGTAAATAAATTAATTATTTACCTCCTACTCGATTACTCTTTTATAACAAGCTTACTGATCTGTTCTTTAATATTATCCAGTGGGACATCAGCCTGCAGCAGTGAAGCTGTTGTATAGGCTCCTTCTATGAATGCAGTGTTTAAAATCTCCACATTTTTTTCAGTCATTTCAGTTGCCATGTCCAGATTCATCTTTGCGCTTCCCAGATCATAGAAGCACAGGACATTATCTTCTTCAAAAGATTCCAGAGTCTCGCTGATCAGATCAAAGGATGTCCCGACGTCGCCGTCTTCAGTTCCACCTGCTGTTTTGATCGTCACGTCGGAAGCGACCTGGTCCAGAAGCTGTTTCAGACCGGAAGCGACACGTTCAACATGAGAGACGAGAAGCACACCAAAAGATTTACTCATCAGTCACACCCGCTTCCAGAAGACTTTCAAAGAAATAAGCGCTCGATTGTGCCCCGGGATCGATGTGACCGATTGAACGGTCTCCTAGATAAGATGCCCGCCCTTTAGTCGCTTTCATGTCTATCGTGCTTTCCAGAGCACTGTCGATCACTGACTGATCAAGTGTCCCATCCTTCAATGCATCGACTGCTGGAGCCCAGACGTCAACCATCGTTTTCTCACCTGTTTCAGCTTTACCCCGTTTAATTATGCCGTCGAGACCGGAGGATAGGAGAGATGAAATGTCATCTGATTCCTTGGACTTTTTGGCCATGGAGATAAAAGCCGATCCGTACAAGGGACCACTGGCTCCACCGACTTTACTTACGAGGACCATTCCGATGTCCTTGAAAAGGTCTGACAGATTATCGTAGCTTTGCTGCTCCAGTTTCTCATTGACAGCCGCTACACCTCTTGTCAAGTTGCTTCCATGATCCCCGTCCCCGATTGCAGAATCGAGTTCGTTGAGAAAACTTTTCTCATCAGTTATTTTTTTGCTGAAGTGTTCGAAACTTTTTATCCATTTTTCTGTCTGTGCCATTTAAACGCTCCTTCCAGTTATCTACCAGCCAATGACCTCAACAGGTGCATTAAGGTAGTCGATCCATTGTTCATCTTCTATTTTCAGTAATGTCAAGGAAACCCCTGCCATATCGATTGCCGTCATATAATCGCCTACTTTTCTGTAGACCAGTTCCAGTTCTTCGCCGTCATCCAGCAAAGCTCTGATATCGTTCATAAAGACAAACTGCTCCATCAGCGGAGTAGCACCCATTCCATTTACCATCACGGCAAACTTGTCTCCAGCTGACCAGTCTACTTCTTTTTTTAGTTTGGATAAAAATTCTTCAGCCAGTTCTTTCGATGGTTTCAGATTCTCACGGCTGTATCCAGGTTCTCCGTGTATGCCGATTCCGAACTCTATTTCATTATCTTCAAGCTCAAATCCCGGCTTGCCTACTTCAGGATTGGTTGCAGGGGAAAGTGCCAGACCGATAGAATACAGATTGTCATTTACTTGTTCAGCCAGTGCCTTGATATTTTTGAGTGATGCACCTGATTCAGCTGCCGCTCCAAGAATCTTATGCATGAAAACTGTCCCGGCGACTCCTCTTCGGCCGGCTGTAAATGTACTGTCTTCTACAGCGATGTCGTCATCAACAACAATGGAATCGACTTCGATGTCTTCCAGCTCAGCGAGTTCCTTTGCCATGTCGAAGTTCATGACATCACCTGTGTAGTTCTTGATGACAAGAAAAACGCCTTGACCTTCGTCTGCCGCTTTTATGCCTTCAAGAATCTGATCAGGTGTAGGGGACGTAAAGACTTGCCCGGCCACAGCCGCTGAAAGCATACCTTTACCGACAAAGCCGGCATGACTGGGTTCATGTCCGCTTCCTCCGCCGCTGACCAGCCCAACTTTTCCAGACGGGTCAAGTGTCCGCGCAATCACAGTTGTGTCAGGTACACGCCTGACCAGCGAGTCGTAGGCATATGCCAATCCATTGAGCATATCATCAACGACCTGATCCGGCTGATTGATAATTTTCTTCATAATAATATTCTGCCTCCTTATTGTTTTCTCTAACCATATTGTACTCGTTTTCAAAATGAAATTCTAATTATTCACTTCTGAGAAAGGACTTTTTGGTATACTTATACCATATATCGAACGGGAAGGAGAATAGATTTGAAAACATTAGTCATTATCAGCCATCCGAGCATAGATGAATCAGGTAGCCAGCAGTTTCTTATTCAGGCTTTGTCAGACCGTTCACTGGAGCAGGTGACACTGCATCCGCTCGAAAAAACTTACCCTGATGGAGTCATAGATGTAAAACATGAGCAGGAGCTGCTCAAGTCTCACGACCGTATCATTTTTCAGTTTCCATTCTATTGGTATTCGTCTCCCCCCTTTTTAAAGCACTGGCAAGATGAGGTTCTGACCGAACATTTTGCTTTCGGGTATAGAGGGGACAAGCTCAAGGGCAAAGAACTGGGACTCGTCCTGTCCATAGGTCTCTCAGAAAAGGAGTACCAGACGGGTGGACAGGAAGGGTACAGTATCAGTGAATTGACCAAGCCGTTCCAAGCGGTGGCTAGAAAAATCGGTATGACTTATCTCAAGCCGCTCTCTATTTTTCAGTATGCGTATATGAGTGAAGAGGAGCGGATGGGACTGCTGATCCGTTATCAGCAGTATCTTACACTAAAAAAACCGGATTCCCTCAAATCTCGCGAAGAATGGATAGTTGCCGAACTGAAGGAGACAGCTACTGAAACCTTGGGTACTGATCAGCCTGAATTCATTATCGAACAGGTGATTGAGCTTATTGAAGATAATAGAATGGAACTGGATGAACTGCGCATGCATATTGATAATTATCATGAATGAAAGGTGGAAGAAGATGGATGAACAGGATTGGATCATCAGGGAACTAGACCAGCTTTTCGATTCAAGCCGGGATTATAAACAGAAAGCACTCCTTAAAGCAGCAGCAGATCTGATTAAAGAACAGGAAACACGTAAAGAGCAGCTTCAGGGAGAATTGGATGGGACTTTATGGAGTCCGGGAAACTGGGGAAACTGATGCCGGTCAATCGGAAAATCAGAACAATTGACGAGCTAAAGAGAAAAAATCAGTCCTAAGACTATATTTTTTCTCTTTTTTATTATATATACTGTTATCAAGAGAGAAAAAAAAGGAGGAGCAATCATGAAGTATGGGTGGGTAGGCTGGCTGATTATCCTGGTAACAGGAAGTATATTTACAGCTAGTCCGGTAAAGGCACAGGGAAATACATTGCACGACTTGACTATTGATGTCCAGCTGCTCGAAAACGGGACGGCCGTTATTACTGAACGACGGGACATGACTATGGAAGAAGGAACTGAACTCTTTATCGTCATAGAAGAGACCGATGGTGTGGAAGTCATCGACTTCTACGTTGAAGGTATGGAAGAACAGACTGATTGGGATTCCAATGCTTCCAGAGAAGATAAAGCCGGATCATATGGCATAGATGACAGTTCGTCTGAAACGGAACTGATATGGGGGATCGGAGACTATGGGCGTAACGAGTATGTAGTGACCTATACTCTTAGCAATATAGTCAGACAGATGGAAGACGGGCAGTCCATGCACTGGAATTTCAATACATTTGGAGACATTCCTCCTGAAAATCTGACGATCGATATAATCGGGCCATTCGATTTCACTCAGGATACGACTAGAATCTGGGGATTCGGTTATGAGGGAAAGATTGATCTGCTTGATGGAGAGGTCCGTACTTATACTCAGGCTGAACTGGAAGACAACCAGAATGTCGCGGTAATTGTACAGTTTCTTAATAATCCGTTCCTGCTGTCATATTATGATGAACGAACCCTTGCTGAAGTCGTTGAGGATATAGAGCAGGATCCTGGACGTGGAGGTGCGGGTGGAGGAGGACTGAGTGGGACAGTCATCTCTGTTATTATCGGTGCATCGGTAGCGTTTGTACTAGCTGTATTAGCCGTTCTGGTAAAAATTGAACAGCTGAAAAAAGATGGCGGGAAAATCCCTAATTTCTACGAACAACGCAAACGGAACAAAGGGATGTATTACACAGACATTCCTTACAAAGATGGTGATATTACAGATGTTGCCTTCTTCCTGAAACAGCTGCAGATGGGAACGGTTGAGCATTATTTCTTTGCCTTCTTACTGAAATGGTCTAAGGAAAAATGTCTGATTATAGAAGAAGGCGAGGAAGGCAGAAAAAATAAGACCCGTCTGACTTTTGTTCCGGAGACCTTTGAGAGGAAATCACAGCAAGACCTGGCAGGATCAACAGTTGAAGCAGAACTCTGGAATTCTCTGATCGAAGCGACTGACAGCAGCTACCAGATGAGCAGTAAAGAAATGAAGAAATGGGCTCAAAAACAGGCAGACAAACTTCACAAGCTTGATAAGCAGCTTCTTGACGACTCCAGAGATCTGATGATTGCAGAGGGGTATATCAAGGAAGATACTGTTTCTTTCCTGACTGCACGACTGCCGTATACATCGATTACAAAAAAAGGTCAGAGGCTCTACGATCATCTGACCCAGTTTGAAAATCATCTGAATGCATTAGGTGAGGACAAATCACTCAGCTATAAACAGCTGATTCCTGAAGAGTCATTCCTGATGTGGGCAGGCTTGTATGGAAAAGAAGAAGAAGTGATCAAGTCTATTGAAGCAATCATGCCGGACTGGGCAGAACAGGATATCGAGTATATCCCGTACTACTATACGTATTATCCAGGCTTGCATGTGTTTTCCAGCAGTATGCACAGCGGCTACTCATCTTCAGGTGGCTTCGGCGGATCGACCTCCATCGGTGGTGGGGGCGGTGCCATGGGTGGCGGAGGCGGCGGAGCACGCTGACGTTAAAGCTGCTGGTCATCCAGATGATATGATCTATAGTGCACTATGAACATGCTAGGCTTGTTTAGAAGGTCTTCCTTCTGAATGAGTCTAGCTTTTTTCATACGTATGATTAATGAGATAGATGTACTGATAGACAGATGCAGATTAATTTGCTGTTCAAACATCGGGAGGAAAACGATAAAGCAAGTCTTAATATTAGAGAAGACAGGCGGGACAATAATGATGGGGTTTTCATAAAATGGTGCCACTGACTGTTCAGATGTGATATATTTATGATATTAATATACAAGTATGACATATTTAAGTTAGGAAGGTATTTATGCAGACTATCACTTTGCAGGACCAGACGTATGAAGTTTTAAGAGAAATGATTATCAAACTTGACTTGTATCCAGGTCAGAAAATTTCAGAATCTCATTTGATCGATCTTCTAGAAGTGGGACGAACGCCAATCAGAGAATCATTGAAGCAGTTGAAAAAACAGAATCTGATTTTCACCTTTCCTCAGTCAGGAACGTATGTATCCAGAATAGATATGAGTAGAGCATTACAGGCACGTTTTATTCGAGAATGTGTAGAAAAAGAAGTGATGACAGAGCTGTGCGGTGTGATGGATGAAAAGTCCGAGAAAATGCTGTGGAAAATTCTGGATAGACAAAGAGAGACCTTTAAGAATAATAATGTTTCTGATTATTTTGATGTTGACAATGAGTTTCATAAGCAGTGTTATGAACTTGTCGGTAAAGCACAGGCATGGCAGTGGATAAAAGAAGCCAGTGTGCATCTTGACCGTTTCCGCTGGCTTCATCTGAAAGACATAACATTTGACTACAATCAGATTGTAGATGAGCATGAAGGGCTGATTAAAGCAGTAAAATCTAAGCAGGCAGATGAAGTAAAGACTTTAGTGACTGCACATATCAATCTGATGGATGAAGCTCAAGGTGAAATAATGAAAAAGTATTCTGACTATTTCAGAAAATAAACACCAGTTAGCTGAAAGCCGAACGCACAAGAAGACGCCGTTCTGATGATTGTTTTATAGGCATGTGACAAGAGTAATCATTATATCAGGACTTTGCCTGAACTGTTGATATGGTTTGATATGTATATGGTAGAGTATTGAGCTTCACAAAAGAAAGCGTTATACTAATATATGAGTTTAGGCATTCAAGGAGGATATTATGACAAAAAAACAAGCGATTTTGACCCGTTTAAAAGACAATTATCTGTTTGCAGTGATTAGAGGGAAGTCTGCTGAAGAAGCGACGCGTATTTCCGAAGCTGTTTATGAAGGCGGAATCAAAAATATCGAAGTGACGTTTACGACCCCGCAAGCCGACGAATCGATCAGGGATCTTGCTGGAAAATTTGATGGGACGGATATGGTTGTAGGAGCAGGAACAGTCATGGATGCAATAACAGCACGTATTGCGATTATTGCGGGAGCTGAGTTCATCGTCAGCCCGAATATGGTGCCGGAAATTTCAACTGTCTGCAATACATATGGGATTCCCTATCTTCCTGGATGCGGCACAGTGACAGAGGTGGCGGACGCACTGGCGACAGGAGTCGAAGTGGTCAAAGTGTTCCCGGGTGGAATATTGGGACCTGCTTTCATCAAAAATGTACATGGCCCGATTCCGCATGTAGAAATGATGCCTTCTGGTGGTGTGAGTCTGGACAATATGGACCAGTGGATCGATAACGGGGCATGGGCTGTCGGTATCGGCAGTGCGTTGACTAAAGATTTGAAGACTCAAGGCTACTCAAGTGTCACAGAGCAGGCTCAAGCCTTTGTTCAGAAATACAACGAAGTGAAGTGAGGACGTGATCATATGCCGGATGTCATTTTAATTGGAGAACCGATGGGGTTGTTTACTGCTCAGGAATATGGGGAGCTGAAAGATGTCACTTTGTTCAAGCGATCTCTGGCAGGAGCGGAAATCAATGTCGGGATAGGACTGTCCCGCCTGGATTACAAAGTGGAATACGTCACGAAGCTGGGCAAGGACCCCATAGGCGATTATATTGAAGAAGCCATCGAAAAAGAAAAGATAGGGACAAGTTACATCTTTCATTCACCGAAGCACAACACCGGGCTGATGATGAAAAATAAAGTTCAGGACGGCGATCCGTCTACTGCCTACTATAGAAACAACAGCGCCTTCACTACACTGTCAGAGGCTGATGTAAATAGGATCGACTTTTCTGATGTGAAGCTGCTTCACATAACTGGCATTCCGCCAGCAGTGAGCGGGACGGTTAGAGAAGCAATCGTCTATCTGATGAAGAAGGCTAAATCGGCCGGAACATTCATATCATTCGACCCGAACCTGAGGCCTGCTCTCTGGTCTTCGGAAGATGAAATGGTGACTGTCTTAAATAATCTTGCAGGTCTCTCTGATCTGGTGCTTCCTGGTCTTTCTGAAGGCAAGACCCTGGTCGGGACAGATGACGTTGAAGCTATCGCGCGCTTCTATATTGATAAGGGTGCACAGATCGTCATTACAAAAAGCGGAGCAGACGGGGCGTTTGTTACAGAAAAAGGAAAAGACACGATCAATGTGCCTGGTTTTAAAGTGCAGAAAGTCGTAGACACTGTCGGCGCCGGAGACGGATTTGCTGTAGGTGTTCTGCATGGCTATTTAAACGGTCTGACCTGGCCGGAAGCTGCGTTACGTGCCAATGCAATCGGCTCTCTCCAAGTCCAGAATGAAGGGGACAACGAAGGGCTGCCTTCCCTTGAAGAACTGACGACCTATATTGAAAATTATTGATGACACTACCCTGAATAAGTCGACTGATGTCCGGCGTATTCAGGTTTTTTACTGCCGCAAAGTGGGAACGTATAAGGTTTATACGGTAATTGACAGGTTCTAGCTTTACTGCTCGCCTGCTCTTCTGGGACCTCAGCAATAGCTGAACGGTACGTGAAGTTTTTCTTATCAAAAAGGCTTCAGCTTGCTTTCTTTCCGGGTTATTGACAAAATAAACAGTAAAGAAAGGAAGGCGATCGCTTATGCATGACCTGATTAAAAACGGTACGTTGTGGACGCTTAAAGAAGTTGGTACAGATTCAGAACAGATAAGACAGAACGAAACGCTCTTCTCACTTTCAAACGGACACATTGGAACAAGAGGCAGTCTGGAGGAAAGGCATCGGACACAGGCATACAGTCACAGCGACAGCACGCTGATGAACGGGTTTTATGATACTGAGCCAATCACTTACGGCGAATGGGCCTACGGATATGCGACTCATCATCAGACGACGATTCCTGTTCCTGATGCTAAAAAATTGGATTTGTCGCTGGATGATGAGCTATTTGATCTAGAAACAGGAAAAGTTGATCATCATTCACGGACACTGGATCTTAAGAGCGGTCTGCTGACTCGGACCTTTTCATGGGAGAATTCTAAGCAGCAGTCAATAGATGTCACGATCGAACGCTTTGTTTCCTACGATTTTCCAGAAATTTTGGCGCAGCGCATTATTATTGAGTCAGAAAAAGATGACCTGCCAGTTCAGCTTCTCTTCGAACTGGATGAACTGGAAGATATGGGCAAGAAAGAGTCGGCGGAAGACGATCCGGATCCAAGAAAAAAGGAACAGGCGGAAAGAAGATTTGATTCCCGCCCACTATCGACTGACTCAGGCCGAATGATTCATATCAGCACCCATGCCTCTGATCTGCATGCGGTCATTTATGATCATGTCGTGTCTCGTTTTGAACAGGTCAGCCTTGAACGGATTGAAAACAAGGTCACCGCTAGCTTTCAGACTGACAGGTCAGCTCCAGTAATCATTGATCGCTTCACAGCTTACAGTCATAAGTACAGTAATGAAGAAGATACGGATTCTCAGGCTGAGAATCTGAAGGAAATCATGTCAGAGGTTGAAACACTTGGGTATGATGAAGTGAAAATGAGACATCTGTTATTTATGGACGAATTCTGGGATAAGAGTGACATTGAGCTGGAGGGCGACCAGGCACTCCAAATCGGACTGAGATTCAATCTGTTCCATCTGCATCAGGCAGCCGGTCGGGATGGGCATACAAACATGTCTGCCAAGGGACTTACCGGTGAAGGCTATGAAGGGCATTATTTCTGGGATACAGAAATGTACATGTTTCCTTTCTTCCTTTACACGCAGCCAAAGATTGCCAAGTCTCTGCTGATGTATCGACACAGTATTCTTCCTCAGGCGAGGGAGCGGGCACGGACTATGGCTATCGACAACGGAGCATTGTTTGCCTGGCGGACAATCAATGGGGAAGAAGCTAGTCCCTATTATCCAGCTGGAACGGCTCAGATTCACATCAATGCAGATATCGCCCATGCCGTCTATGATTACGGTAAAGTTTCGGAAGATGAGGCTTTCATGTTCAATGAAGGACTGGATATCCTCGTTGAAACAGCTCGCTTCTGGCTGGAATGGGGACATTTCGACGACGAACGGGACGGTGCCTTTGTCCTGAATGATGTAACAGGACCCGATGAGTACACGGCGATCGTCAACAATAATTTCTACACCAATCTGATGGCGAAAAAGAATTTGTCCTATGCCATTGAGTACGCACAGAAAGCGCAGGAGCAGGCGGCTGACAAACTGGAGGAGCTGCATGTGACTGAAGATGAATTGGAAGACTGGAAAAAAGCAGAGAGCAGACTGTTTCTTCCTTATGACGAGGAGAAAGAATTGACGATGCAGGACGACAGTTTCTTCCATAAAAAAGTCTGGGATTTTGAACACACACCAGAAGAAAACTATCCGCTCCTGCTTAATTACCATCCTCTGACGATATACAAGCACCAGGTCTGCAAGCAGGCAGACACGGTTCTGGCAGAGTTTCTGTTCTTCGATGATTTTGAAATGGAACAGCTGAAACGGGATTATGATTATTATGAAAAAGTGACCACACATGATTCCTCTCTTTCCCGGTCTGTTTTTGGCATGATGGCCAGTCAGATTGGCAAACACGAAAAGGCCTATGACTACTTTATGGATACAGTTCTGATGGATATCAGCGACCTTCAGTCGAATACGAAAGACGGGGTGCATGCTGCAAATATGGGCGGAACGTGGATGAGTATCGTTCAGGGCTTTGCAGGGATGCGATTCAATGACGGGACACTTTACTTGACGCCTCATTGTCCTAAGGAATGGGGCAGTTTAAGCTTCAAGGTACAAGTGAAAGACAGATTGATTCAAGTGATGCTGACACCGTCCTCCACGGAATATACATTGCTTGAAGGAGAGCCGATCATTATTGTTGAGAATGGAGAAAAAATTCAACTTTAATCATTTGAAAAAAAGAAGCAGAGGGTAGGCTCTCTGCTTCTTTTTTTCGTGCGCCCGGCATGGGCGACAACTTGGTGGTGAAAGTCCACTACAGACTTGGCAGTAGGAACTGTT
>NZ_BAAADA010000110.1:0-1353 GCF_039522005.1 Alkalibacterium indicireducens | reverse complement strand
TTGAGCTTCGCTCAATAGGCATTCATCTCCCACCTACGCTTCGCTTAGAGGTGGGAGTCTTCTGTCAAATGATGATAAATAGATAATAGAGCAGGACGTTCTAAAAAAACGTAAAAGAACCGGACAAAGTCCATAACGGAATTTGTCCGGTTCTTTATCTGTTTAAATGCTTCTTGAAGAACTCTGTTTCCTCACGATTACAATTTTTCGCTTCTTCAAGGTTCATATTGCAGTGAAAAATGTGCTGGAGGTGTTCATCTCCGGTCCTCCATATTTCTTGTACGTGACATCTACTCCTGCTTCCTTCATCAAACCCACCATGGGAAGGGAGGCTTTAGTGAATACGATTATTTTTCATTTAACTTTTTGATCGGTCTGCCTTCTGAATCATATACGTAATTTCTGAGTTTCATAGAGTCAGCCATAGCCTGTACTAACCTGTCCTGATACGGTTCTGCCAGTTCTTCAAAAAGATAGGCTTCCTCGTGGAGGCTGTGTTTGGAACGCAGAGCTTCCACCTCTCCTGGTTTTCGTAGTTTATATTTCCGACTGGGTAACTTTCCTTCTATGCTGCGTTTCTCAATGCGATAAAAGTGATTATCATCATTATAAATAATTTCCAGAGCGCCTGAATTGGTCCGTTTGTACTCAGCATGCGGGTAGGCTTCTTTATGAAGTTCCCACCAGGCTTTGATTCCCTTAATTGCCTCTTCCTCGTTTTCGTAACTCCCGTGTTCTTTTTTTACATTACTCAGCCGATTCTGCCAATAGGTGGTGTACACTTGCTGTTCCATTCACTTCACTCCTTCTGTTTGAGATACCTCTAGTGTATATCATCTTTCATTTAATTCAAATGGAATCGAATGCAAATAACCTTTTGTAAGGAGAATGTAAAATACACTTTTACCTGTCAGTAAATATATCCAAAAGTTTTCTGATAACTAATGCCATCAATGTTCCTGTAAAAATGACAAAGCCCAGATTCAACAGAAAAAATCCAGCTGAATAGTTTAAAGCCAGTTCCTGCTGCATCTGGTTCACTTCTTCTGCAGTAAGTCCCGCAAGCACATCCACAGGAACATCAATCGCCCACAGGAAATAACCGATGATTATCATGATCAGGCTGATGAACAGACCGGCGATCAGCCATTTATTCACTCTATTTCTCATATTCCGACTCCTTTTACTGAGTGATCGTTCTCCTAGTTATGGTTGCGGCACTCCTTGTTCTTTCAGTTAGTGTATCAGTCCACATCGCTGAAGTAAACCAGCTTTACTATACAGTATGTGTCAAGACTTTGGCGGAAACTTTTTTTCTAGAGATGGTAACTCTTCAATTTTAATATTAAAATG